>JBDSJV010000080.1:0-4285 GCA_039917225.1 Candidatus Limnocylindrales bacterium | reverse complement strand
CGTCCGCGTTCAGGATGACCGAGCCCGTGGGCCTGGTGATTCGGCAGATCGTTGCCTTCACTTCGGCCAGCTCGGGCAGGGTATGGATACCCTGCAGGTCGAGATGGTCAGACGTGACATTGGTGAGGATGCTCGCTTCATTCGACTCGTACCCGGCGCCGCGCATTACGAGCCCTCCGCGGGCCGTCTCCAGGACCGCCACGTCGATATCCGAGCGCCCCAGGATTTCCTGCGCGCCACCCGGTCCGGTCCAGTCGCCGGGATCGATCATCCGCTCGTCGACGAGAACGCCGTCGGACGTCGTCGTCCCGACATGCCGACCCATCCGCAACAGGATCCGGGTGAGCAGGCGCGTGGTCGTCGATTTCCCGTTGGTTCCCGAGATCGACACGATCGGAATCGTGCGCTCGGCGTCGCGGATCCACGGTGCTGGCGTCGCGCTCGCCCGTCGGATCCGCTCGGTCCACGAGTCGAGGAGTCGCTGCTGAGAGCCCGTGAGCCGTGCTCGCCGGACCGGCGTGGCGGCCCGCTCCACCAATGCCACGGAAGCTTCCGCGATTAGACGGGCGCGCTCAGCCCCGCTCCACGGCCAGGTGATGATCCAGTGCCCGGGATCCGATGAACGGTGGACCCGGATCCCTCCAATTCCCTCGCCATGCGCGGAACGCAGGCGACGGGCCCAGCCGACCATCGACAGGACCGGCTCGGGCCAGACGCGGCGCGGCACGCTCGCCCCGAGCTTGATCAGATCGTGCTGGCCCGGGGTGCGCTGGCCATACCAGCTTCGGCGCCGCCCGATGGACACCTCGACCTTGACCACCGGCTCGAGCCGATAGACGCTGGGCCCTTCGAGCAGGCGGATCTCGATCAGTCGCACAGTCCGAGGAGGATAGCAACGCGTCACCCCACTGGCGCGTCGCCCCCGCGACCTCCGGGCGCGTCCCCGGCGGCGGGCTCTACACTCTGCCCGTGGACACGATCACGGCCCCCTCGGACACCGTCACGCCGCCTGAGTTGGAGCGGTTGCAGCGGACCGTCGCGGAAGGGCTGCCGCGCTTCCTCGACGAACTCGCCCACCTCTGCAGCATCGACTGCGGGAGCTATTCGCCGATCGGTGTGAACGAGGTGGCGACCTGGGTTGCCGGCGCCTTCAGGGACCTCGGCGGGAGCGTGGAGCGTCGCCCGGACCCATCGGGCCGGTACGGCGACACGGTCATCGGGACCTTCTCGGGGAAAGCAGGGGCAGGGCCCCGGATCCTCCTGATCGGACACATGGACACGGTCTTTCCCGACGGGACCGTCGCACTCCGTCCGTACCGGGTCGACGACGGGATCGCCAGGGGACCCGGCGTGACCGACATGAAGGGCGGGCTCCTGGCCGGCATCCACGCGCTCGAAGCCCTCCGGTCGCTTGGCGGCGGCTGGGATGCCCTGCCGTTCGAGGAGATCGTCTACGTCGCGAACCCTGACGAGGAGATCGGCTCTCCCAGCTCGACGCCGCACATCCGCGAGATCGCGGCTCGCGCCGATGTCGCGTTCGTGCTCGAGTGCGCCCGAGCGAACGGCGACTTCGTCTCGTCCCGGAAGGGCATCGCCGATCTCCGATTGACGATCCACGGACGAGCTGCCCACGCCGGCGTCGAGCCGGAGAGGGGGCGGAATGCCATCGTCGCCGGTGCCCGGATGGTCGAGCGGATCCAGTCGCTCAACGGGCGCTGGGCCGGGGTCACCGCCAACGTGGGCGTGTTCCAGTCCGGAACCCGCCCGAACGTCATTCCGGATCTCGCCCACCTCGAGGTCGATGTCCGTGGCGTCACGCGCCAGGAGCTCGAGGAGGCGGTTGCCGCGATCCACCTGATCGCGTCTGACCCTGGGGTGCCCGACGTGACGGTCGATGTCGAGCAGATGGCCGGCTGGCTGCCGATGGAGAAGCTGGAACGATCGGGCCGGCTGGCGGATCATGCCGTCGCCATCGCGACGCGCCTTGGCTTCACGACCGTCGACGTCGCGACCGGTGGCGCCTCGGACGCCAACACCACATCCGGGATGGGCGTGCCCTCGATCGACGGTCTCGGTCCGGTTGGCGGCCGCGATCACTCGCCGGATGAGTACCTCGAGGTCGATTCGATCGTGCCGCGGACGAGCCTTGTGGCCGGACTCCTGCTGGCAACGGGCCGTGATCCGATGGTCGCTTCGTGGCGCACCGGCCAGCGGCCGCCTGACGCCGTCTAGTGGGAGAGCAAGGCCGCCGACGGGTCAGTTCCGGCGGTCCCTGGGAGGCGCGGTTCGGCTATAGCCGCGCGATCGCCGTCGGCAACACCTGTCATGTGTCCGGAACGACCGATGCCGGCCCTGATGGGAGATCACAACACCCCGGGGATGTTGAAGCGCAAGCGCGGACGGTCTTCGCGATCATCGAGGCCTCGCTCCGCGAGGCCGGGTTTTCGATGGCGGATGTCGTCCGGACTCGCATGTACGTCCGGGATCCGGGCGACCTCGCGATCGTGGGTGCCGTTCACGGCGATGTCTTTCGCGACGTCGGGCCCGCCGCCACCGGTGTCATCGTCGCCTCGCTGATCGACCCCTCGCTACTCGTCGAGATCGAGGTCGACGCCGCCCGCTCCTGAGTTGGCGGTCTAGGCCAGACCAGAGGCCCGAGCCAGCGCGGCGAGGGCAGCAGCGCTCACGAGGCCGAGCAGCAGACCGCGCCGCGCGACCACGATGAGCGCGCACAAGCCGACGGCGAGCCACTCGATGCCGACATGCAGCGATGGCTGACGGGCCGCGTCGACGGTAACCACGGTATTGACGACCGCCAGGGCGGCCAGCACCGCGGGACCGACGAGTCGGAGGTAGTCGTGGGCCGCGCGGGGCAATCGGTGGACGCCTGGAACCAGGAGAGGGATGGCGCGCCACGGATACGTCGCCGCCGCCATCAGGATCGCGAGCCAGATCAGCTGGGTGCTCATCCCGGCACGATGTCGTCTGGTTCCGCTGTGGGCGTGCGTCTCGTCACGATGAGTGCCTCGGGTGGATGCTCGTGAGGTCCGGCGGCGTCGCCATTCCGACCAGCGGGCCGAGGAGTCCACCCGCGAGGATGCCGGCCGCCGGATCCCAGGCAAGGGCGACCGCCACGCCGATCACGGTGCCCGCCAGGGCGGCGGCGAGCTCCCGCCGACCTGTCACGAGGCCGATGGCCAGTCCCGCCATGGCGGCCGGGAAGATCACGTCGAGGCCGAACCGGGACGGGTCGGGGATCTGGCCGCCGATCAGCACCCCGGCGAGCGTAGCGAGGTTCCACGGGATGAAGACGGTCATCATGGCCGCCCACCAGTAGCCGGGCATGTCGGCCCGCCCGATTCGCCGGAAATGGGCGATCGAGAGCGCGAACGACTCGTCGGTCAGGACATGCGCCAGGGCCGCCCGAACGAACCGTGGCTGGTCAACGAAGTAGGGCGCGAGTGCCGCGCTGTAGAGCAGGTGGCGGGCATTCAGAAATCCCGTCAGCAGCACGACCCCGAGCCACGAGAACCCGCCGAGGACGAACCCGACGGCGGCGAACTGCGAGGCTCCGGCAAAGACGATGACTGACATCGAGCTGGCCTCGATCGGCGAAAAGCCGGCTGCCCGGGCTGCCAGTCCGTAGACGAGCCCAAATCCTGCCGTCGAGGCGATGATCCCGAGCCCATCGACGCGGAGGCGTCGCCGGGATGCGTGGAGATCCATCGGGGAGGATCGTCGATGGGCCGCGACTTCAGCCAACGGCATGCCGCCTTTCACGGGCCGGGCCGCGGCCCGAGCGCTCGCGCGGCCGGATCAGCGGAGAAACGTGCGGGCGCAGGTCCCGTCGCAGACGGCGAAGACCGCGTGGAGGTCGCGGGCATAGCCGGCCGCATGGAGCAGGCCCCGGCACCCCGTGGTCGGGCATTTCCAGACCCACCAGCGATCGTTGGCGTCGAGAGGCGTCGTCTCGGCTTCCAGGGTGCCGCCGAGGGATTCCCGCGAACCGGTGAGGGCGGCAATCGCAGCGGCGCGCTCGGCCTCGGATTCGCTGGTGTAGGGGTAGCTCTGACCGACGTTCGAGGTCACCGGATCCTCCGGGATTGGTCTGGATTGAAGATCGAGTATCGCACAAGGACGGATCCACTCAGGGCTGCCGGACCGGCCAGCGGCCTGGCAGCCTCAGTCAACTTCACCGAGCACGGATGGCAGGTTCGGCCCCAGGTAGTGCTCGACCGTTCGGAGCTTCGCGAGCGGGATCAGAGCCACGAGCAGGAGGCCTCCC
>JBDSJV010000079.1:0-2633 GCA_039917225.1 Candidatus Limnocylindrales bacterium | reverse complement strand
TCCTCGCGCTCGGTGGCCACGCCTCGGACGTTGCGCTGTCGGCCGGAATCGGAGCCCTCGCCGAGATCCCGGCGATGGCCGTCATCCCCCAGCTTGCGAACCGGATCGGGCTGCGTGCCCTCCTGGTCATCGGCATCCTGCTGTACGTGGGGTCGCTGATCGCCTGGGCGTTCCTCGGGGATCCAACCTGGATCGTCGCCAGTCGCGTCTTCAGCGGGTTCGGGCTTGCCGCCATCACGATCGCGGCCGTCCTGTCGATCGCGGTGCTGCTTCCGCCCGAGCTCCAGGCCACCGGCCAGGGGCTGTACCAGACCGTTGGATTTGGAGCCGCCGCCGTCATCGCCAACGCGGTTGGCGGGGTGGCCTTCGGAATCGGTGGCGGGACACCGGTCTTCCTCGGCTGCGCGGCCCTCGCCCTCGTTGGTGCTGCCGTGGCATGGCGAGCGGTTCCCGCGGTCGCGTCGGCCGCTACGATCCGCTGATGAACCGTGACCAGAAGAGCGGACGGCCAAGCCTGGCTGACCATCGGACGGCGTTCGTATCTGCCTTCCCGGACCTGATTGGCTCCGGCGCAGACCTGCGCGTCGTTCGCTCGCCGGGCAGGGTCAACCTGATCGGCGAGCATACCGACTACAACGAAGGGTTCGTGCTGCCGGCCGCGATCAGCCTTGCCATCGAGATTGCCTTCGTGCCGACCAACGACCGCCGGGTCGAACTGGTGATTGCCGCGACGGGGGACCGGGGTTCGTTTGACCTCGACGCGATCGGCCCGCGGACCGGTGGTTGGATCGACTACGTCGCCGGGTCGGCCTGGGCATTGGCAGCCGCTGGCGCGCCGGTCCGGGGCTTTCGCGGCGTTCTGACCTCGACGATCCCGCCTGGGGCCGGGTTGTCCTCGTCGGCGGCTCTGGAGCTCGCGACAGCCTGGGCTCTGTCGGGATCATCGGGACCGGGCCTCGAGCCGATGGCCCTGGCCCGCACTGCCCAGACCGCCGAGAACGAATACGTCGGCGTCATGTGCGGGCTGATGGACCAGTTCGCCGTGACGATGGGCCGGGCCGGCATGGCCCTGCATCTTGACTGCCGCTCGCTCGAGTGGCACCCCGTGCCCATCCCAGCCGACCTCGAACTCGTCGTCTGCCACTCGGGCAGCCCGCGTCGCCTGGAGGCCTCGGCCTACAACGCCCGACGCACGGAGTGTGCCCGGGCCGTAGCCGCCATCGCCGCGACGGAACCCGGCGTGCTGTCGCTGCGCGATGTCGACCTGGCGATGCTGGAGCGCCACCGGGATCGACTCGACGAGGTGGCCTACGCTCGGGCGCTCCATGTCGTGACCGAGAACGCCCGCGTCCTCGAGGCGGAGGCGGCCCTCGCCGCCGGCGACCGGACCGCCATCGGCCGGTTGTTTGCGGAGTCGCATGCCTCGCTCCGGGACCGCTTCGAAGTCTCGTCGGTCGCGCTCGACGCACTCGTCGACATCGCGATCGGCACGCCGGGCGTCGTGGCGGCCCGGTTGACCGGCGCCGGCTTTGGCGGCTGTACGGTGAACCTGGTCGAGCGCGGACGGGCGGACGAACTCCGTATAGCGGTGGAGCGGGACTATCCCGCGCGAACCGGACTGACGCCGAGCGTGTTCATCGTCGAGGCCGCCGATGGAGCCGGACTCATCGGCTGAGCGGCAGGTCTCTCAGTCGGCCGAAAGCACGTAGAGGCGCGCCTCGAAGTCACTGCGCGGTGCCCCGGTCGAGGGGTCCTCGGGTTCGAGGCCAAGGCCGATCGCCATCAGCAGATCGCCACCACGCCGGACCTCGTGCGCGCCGGGCCGGTCGGGCCACGGCGTGACCCGGTAGGTCAGGCCCGGGTCGAGCCCGCGCAGCGCGAGTCGATCCGGTGGCGGAATCGGGCGCTGGAGGATCCGGTAGTGGGCCACGATCGCGGAGCGCCGGTCCGGCGCGACGACCATCCACGCGGCATCGTCGCCAGCGAACGGGGAGCGCAGGCGCAGGAATCGGCCACCGTGGAGCAGGTCGCGGTGCTCGCGATAGAAGGAGATCTGGGTTCGGATCTGGACCCGCTCCGCATCGGTCAGGCCCCGGGGATCCAGTTCGTAGCCGAAGACACCGAAGAAGGCCACCGCGGCGCGAGTGTTGAGCGGTGTGACCCGGCCAACCTGGTGGTTCGGTACCGCGGATACATGGGCGCCCATCGAGCTCAGGGGGTAAACGTGCGACGTTCCCCACTGGATGGCGAGTCGCTCGATGGCATCGGTGTCGTCGCTGGTCCAGGTCTGTGGCGCATAGGCGAGCATGCCCGGATCGAACCGGCCCCCACCACTCGCACAGGACTCGAACAGGATCTCGGGGAAGCGTGATGTGAGACGTCGCCAGAGCTCGTACGTGCCGAGCATGTAGCGATGGAAGAACTCGCCCTGCCGGTCCGACGGCAGGGTCCCGCCGTGCGGTTCGGTGATGCTGCGGTTCATGTCCCACTTGACGTACCGGATGGACGCGCTCCCGAGGATCTCGCTGAGAACTGCCTCGAGGTGGTCCACGACCTCGGGTCGCGACAGGTCCAGGACCAGCTGCTGGCGGCTCTCGGTTCGCGGTCGCCCAGGTACGCCGATGGCCCAGTCC
>JBDSJV010000078.1:0-7247 GCA_039917225.1 Candidatus Limnocylindrales bacterium | reverse complement strand
CCGGGGTGATCAGGGACGCGGTCCGTGTTGCGCTGGCGGCGTATGTGGTTGGACCTTGATCGAATCTGGGAGCTACGTCGCCGCCTACCCGGTCTTCGTGGTCGAGGATCACCCGACCGAGTTGCGTTTCTCCATGCAGGTGGATGACCTCCTCGCAGCCGAAGGCGACGCCAGAGGCCGCGGTAACATTGCGGAGGACGATGCCGAACCGCGGCGCGCGTATGTGACCTCGACCTTCCGGCGTCGCTTGCACCAGGTCGCGTTCCGTGAGCGGGTCATCCGAGCGTACGCCGACCGCTGCGCCCTGTGTCGGCTACGGCATCTCGAACTGCTGGACGCAGCGCATATCACACCGGATAGCGATGCCGAAGGCGAGCCCGTCGTGAGCAACGGCATCGCGCTATGCAAGTTGCACCACGCGGCCTTCGATCGCTTCTTCTTTGCGATCCGCCCCGACTACACGATCGAGGTTCGACCCTCGATCCTGCGCGAGACTGATGGACCGATGCTGGTCGTCGGGCTCCAGCAGATCCAGGGGCAGCTCATCCATCTGCCACGGCGCGCCAGCGACCTCCCGGATCGGGCACGTCTTGAACGGCGGTATGGAGAATTCAGGCAGGCTGCCGGATAGGCATGTCCTGGTCGATGGGGCTGGGTAGGTGGGGCGCCGGTCGATCAGCCCGGCAAACATCGCGGCTCGCACCTTGTGTCATTCAACCTGTCACGCGACCTCGACGCGTACAGGGGTTGCGCGGCGCTCGCCGCCCGCCTATGATTGACATACGGACGTCCGTACGTCTCGTCTTCCAAACTGCGACTGGAGATCGCCGATGCCGCGAATCGTGCTGGTGGGGGCGGGGAGCGTCGAGTTCACCCGGAACCTGCTCGGCGACATCCTGAGCAGCCCCGTACTCCGGTCCTCGGAGATCGTCCTTCACGACATCGACCCGGAGCGGCTGGCCACCGGTGAACGGATGGCTCGCTGGACGGCCGCCGCCCTGGGCGCGGAGCCCACGATCTCCGTCCACCTCGACCGCCGGGAGGCATTCCGCGGCGCGGATTTCGTGATCAACACGATCCAGGTTGGGGGTGCCCGCGCGGTCAAGCTCGACTTCGAGGTTCCGGCCCGGTTCGGGTTGCACTACACGATCGCCGACACGATCGGCGTCGGGGGTGTCTTCCGCTCCCTGCGAACGATTCCGGTCGTGCTGGGCATCGTGGGCGACATGGCCGAGGTGTGCCCCGACGCCTGGTTTCTGAACTACACGAACCCAATGGCGACGGTCGTGCGCAGCGTGGCCGAATCCAGTGGCATCAAGACCGTTGGCCTCTGCCACTCCGTGTTCTGGACGATCGACACGATCGCTGGCTACCTCGGCATCCCGCGTGACGAGATCGAGGCGGAATCGGCCGGGGTCAACCACCTGGCCTTCATCGTCCGTCTTGAGCGTCGCGGCCGTGACTTGTACCCGGATCTCCGAGCGTTCGTTGAGACGGACGCGGTTCCACCCGGCGATCGCGTGCGTGCCGAACTCTTCCGGCGCCTCGGCTACTACCCGACCGAGGCTTCTGAGCAGGCGGCCGAGTACAACCCCTGGTTCATCGGCAAGCGGGACGCCCAGGGCGAGTCGACGAAGCGCTTCCACGTCGCGATCGGCGAGTACCTCACCCGCGTCGCCCGAAACCTCGATGAATACGCCGAGACGAGGCGGAAGCTCGATGCCGGCGAGCCCTTCGAGATCGAGCGCAGCGGCGAATACGCCGCCACGATCGCCGAGGCAATGACCGCCGGGACGGAGGCACGGATCGTCGGCAATGTCATCAACCACGGCGGGCTCATCTCCAACCTCGACGAGGCGGCGTGCGTCGAGGTGCCCTGCACGGTCGATGCTCAGGGCGTCCACCCCATCGCAGCCGGCGCGCTGCCCGCGCAACTCGCCGCGTACATCCGTGGGGCGGTCGACATGCAGGCGCTCGTCATGGAGGCGGCACTCGGCCATGACCGCGACGCCGTGGACTTCGCGGTCATGACGGACCCGATCGTCCAGAGTCATCTGACGCTCGACGACACATGGCGCCTGACCGAGGCCATGATCGAGGCCGAGGCGGAATGGCTGCCCGCCTGGCTCGGAGGTGGTGCCAAGGGATGGGCGCAGGTCAGCAATTCCAAGCGAGAAGCGTTCAGAGGAGGAGCACGAGATGAGCCACGAGTCACCTGGTAAGGCGTTTGCACGGGGACGTCGCGTCCTGGCCCTCACCGCCGCGCTGGCACTACTGGCCGCGGCCTGTGGCGCGTCGACGTCGTCGCCGAGCGCCGCCACTCCAGCGCCATCCACCGGCACCGCGTCGGCCGTGCCATCCGACGCCGGCTACCAGGGCCCGGAGGCCACCATCTCGTATTCGATCTGGGGCGACCCGGCCGAGATCACGAACCAGCAGGCCATCGTCGATTCCTTCCACGCCGCGAATCCCAAGATCACGGTCAAGGTGACCGTGTCCGACTGGGACACATACTGGGACAAGCTCCAGACCGGCATCGCGGGTGGCGACGCGCCCGATGTCTTCGCGATGGACGGCCCGCTCTTCCCCGATTACCAGACCCGGGACGTCCTGCTGGACCTGAAACCCTACATCGACAAGTCCGGCTACGACCTCGGCCAGCTCGCCGACCAGGCCGTCACCGACTTCACGACCACAGATGGCCAGTTCGGGCTGCCCCGCGACCTGAACGTCGTCGCCCTGTACTACAACAAGACGATGTTCGATGCCGCCGGACTCCCGTACCCGGACGACACGTGGGATTGGGCCAAGCTCGTCGAGGTCGGCCAGAAGCTGACCATCCGCGATGCGAGTGGTGCGGTCAGCCAATGGGGCTTCTACACCGAGACGTCGGATATGGAGAACTACTGGTCATCGCTGGTGTGGCAGAACGGTGGCGAGATCATTTCGGCCGATCACAAGACCAGCCTGATCGGTAGTGATGCCGCCGTCGGCGGCCTGCAGTTCCTGCAGGACCTGATCTGGAAGGACAAGATCATGCCGGATGCTGCCGTCACGGATGTGCTCGGCGACGCCTTCGAGCAGGGTCAGGCCGCCATGGAGGCGAACGGGTCCTGGCTCGTCGCCACGCATCAGGCGGCCGGTATCAACTTCGGCATCGCCCCGCTGCCAAAGGGCCCAGCCGGGCGGGCAACCTCGATCAACCCCACCGGCGCGGTGGTGTTCAAGGGTACGAAGAGCCCGGATGCCGCCTGGGAGTTCGTGAAGTACCTCGCCAGCCCGGCGGCGCAGACCCAGATCATGCAGCTCAGGGCGTCGTTGCCGGCAAACAAGGAGGTCCTCAGCGGGCCGTTCGCGACCTCGTTCGACGGCGCCAAGGTGCTCGCTGACGCGATCGCCTATGCCCACATCAAGCCATCGTTCAAGGGCTTCAGCGACTGGACATCTGCGCTCCAGAACAAGATCGACGCCGATGTCTATACCCTGCCGAACATGACGGCACGGCAGGCCATCGACGAGGTGCTCGCCGAGCTCGACAGAATCCTCGCGAGCCAGTAACCGCCTGACCGCGAGATCAGAACGGTGACGAGCGTTCGCCGCCCCGCCGTACGGCGGGGCGGCCCACTGGCCGGAGAGGCCCGCTGGGCGCTGCTGTTCCTTGCTCCGACCCTGGTCGGGCTCGCGATCCTGTCCGCTGGCCCGATCGTGGCCACGCTCGCGATCAGCCTTACCAACTGGGATCTGCTCACGGCGCCGACATTCGTCGGCCTGGATAACTTCACGAAGCTCGCGGGCGACGAGCGATTCCTGCGTGCTATCCAGAACACGTTCTTCTTCACCGTCACATCGGTCCCGATCGGGCTCGTCATCGCTCTGGGCCTCGCGGTGGCCCTGAACCAGAAGGTCCGTGGCATCGCCTGGATCCGCACCGCGTATTTCCTGCCGGTCGTGACCTCCACGATCGCCGTGGCCCTCGTCTGGCAGTGGATCTACAGCCCCAACCAGGGTCTCCTGAACGAGACTCTTGGTGTGGTCGGGATTCCGCCGCAGAAGTGGCTGATCGACCCGACCCTTGCGATGCCGGCGATCGTGGCGATGTCCATCTGGCAGGGTCTCGGGGTCAACGTGATCATCTTCCTCGCAGGCTTACAGGCGATCCCGCTCGAGTTGCTCGATGCGGCCAGCGTCGATGGCGCGGGGCCAGGGGCGCGCTTTCGGCGGATCGTCCTGCCGCTCCTGACACCGAGCATCTTCTTCACCGGCGTCCTATCCCTGATCGCGAGCTTCCAGGTCTTTGACCAGATCTTCGTCCTGCAGCGGCCGCGACCCACGGACGCGACGATCACCGTCGTCTACTTCATCTATGAGAACGGCTTCAAGTTCTTCCGCATGGGTTACGCCAGCGCGGCCTCGTGGATCCTGTTTCTGATCGTGGCGGTCTTCACCGCGATCTACTTTCGATCCCAGAACCGCTGGGTGCATTACCAGTGAGCGCCCAGGGCGCGCCCATGATCCCCGCGACTGGCCCGGTTGCGCGATGGCATGGCATGACAACCGCGGCGCGCTGGAAAGCCGTCCGACGAGCCGTGCTTGTCGGGGCGCTCATTGGCGGAGGGATCCTGATGATGGTCCCGTTCCTGTGGATGATCACCACCTCGCTCAAGACGCGGGCCGAGGTGTTCGCGGTCCCCCCGACCCTGCTTCCGCGGGTTCTCCAGTGGCAGAACTACCCCGACATGTGGAACGCGCTGCCGTTCTGGACCTTCTTCTTCAACTCGGCCAAGCTGGCCCTGCTGAACACAATCGGGGCACTCATCAGCTGCTCCATGGCTGCCTACGCCTTTGCCGCGCTCCGTTTCCGGTTCCGGGAACCGCTGTTCGCCCTGCTCCTGGTGACGCTGATCATCCCATTCCAGGTGGTGCTGGTGCCCAACTTCATCCTGTACCGGCTTCTGCCGCACCCATTGAGCACGAGCGGTAACTGGATCGGGACCCAGGAGCCGCTGTGGGTCGGTGCGTTCCTTGGAGGCGCGTTCGGCACGTTCCTGCTGCGCCAGTTCTTCCTGTCCATCCCGCGCGAGTTGGCGGACGCAGCACGGGTCGATGGGGCGAACCCGTGGGACATCTATCGGTCCGTCTACCTGCCCCTCGCCGGGCCAGCGCTCGCGACGCTCGCTATCTTCACGTTCATGTGGACCTGGAACGACCTCATCAATCCGATCATCTACCTGCGCGACATGCCGTCGCTGACGCTCACCGCCGGCCTGTCGCTCTTCCAGGGCCAGTATGTCGGGAAGTGGCCGTTGCTGATGGCCGGCGCGCTCATGAGCGTGATCCCGATGGTCGTCCTGTTCGTCGTCGCCCAGCGGCACTTCGTTCGTGGTATCGCCCTGACCGGGATCAAGGGGTGAGCACGATGATCGCGCCCGGTCTGCCGCTCTACCGCCGCATCGCGACCGACATTCGCGGGCTGATCCGATCCGGCGACCTCGCGCCCGGCGCCCGGATCGAGACGGAGCTCGAGCTGATGAGCCGATTCGGCGTCAGCCGCGCGACCGTGCGCCAGGCGCTCGGCGACCTCGTCGCCGACGGGCTGGTGGAGATCCGACGTGGTTTGGGTACGTTCGTGGCGCCCGCTCGGTTCGAGCACACGATCGGCGGCTTCTACTCGTTCAGCAAGGAGATCGAACGCCACGGACTGCGGCCAGGGACGCGCGTCCTCGGCATCGGCACCGAGCCGGCTGACGACGGCGTGGCCGCGGCGCTGGGGCTCCAGGCCGGGGTGCGGGTCGTGGCCCTGCAGCGGCTTCGGATGGCGGGCGACGACCCCCTCGTCGTGGAGACGAGCTACCTTCCGGCGGTGCGCTTTCCGGGACTCGAGCACGTCGACTTCGGTGCGGTCCGGCTGTATGACACCCTCCTCGGTTCGTATGGGTGTCGGGCGACGCGGGCTCGAGAGACCTTCGAGCCCGTCCTCCTGACCGCGAGCGAGGCAGCCCTGCTCGACCAGCCCCGCGGGGGCCCGGCCCTGCGCGTCGAGCGGATCGCGTTCGACCAGGACGACGCGCCGATCGAGTTCTGCCGGAGCACCGTTCGAGGGGACCGATATCGCTATTCCGTGGAGCTTCGCGACCGATGACCACCCCGCTCTCGACCGACCTTCCCGCCCTCGACGCACTCGTGGCATGGCGGGAATCCTCGACCTCGGGCGAGGCGATCGCGGCTGCGCTCATGGCGGCTCGGGCCGCCGCCGATCCTGTGCGTGACCTCCTTGCCGGGGCGGAACAAATCGTCCTGACCGGCGCGGGGTCGTCCTACTACCTGGCCGGGGCGGTGGCCGCCGCGGCGCGTGAGTCCATCCGCCGGCCGATCGTGGCGGCGCCGCTCTCGGAACTGTTGCTGCGGCCAGAGGGGGTGTTGGCCGACCTCCCACCCCCGGCTCAGCCGGTGATCGTGATTTCGAGGTCGGGTACGACGTCGGAAGCGGTCGCCGTCGTGGAGCACATGCGAGGTCTCGGTCACCCGACAATGGCGGTCACTTGTCTCGCCGACAGTCCACTCGCCAAGCGCGCCGACCTGACGCTCGTCTCTCCAGCCGGCGACGAGGAGGCGATTGTCATGACCCGATCGTTCGCGAGCATGCTGGCGCTCCTGCTCCGCGTCCTCGCCCCGCTCAGCCCGGACGCCGGCCTTGCCAGCGACCTCGACCGCATGGCGGACCAGTGGTCCGCCGCCACGGAAGCCGCCGAGGTCGGACGCCGGCTCGGTTGCACGTCGTGGAGCCGCGTGGTGATCCTGGGTGGCGGGGCCCAGTTCTGGCTGGCGACGGAGTGGGTGCTCAAGCTGACGGAAACCAGCCAGGTCCCGACGAATGCCTACGAGCCACTCGAGTTCCGCCACGGGCCGATCTCCGTATGCGAGCCGGGGGTCCTCGTCGTCGGCCTGATCGGCGGGCCGGGCGCCGGTCAGGAAGCCCTGGTCATCGAGGAAGCGGCTGCCCTCGGGGCAACGACCTGGATCATCGGGCGGGGCGCGGCCGACACGTTCGGAGCGCCGGGCGAGGTCAGCCTGATCGGCGACGGCCTTCATCCTGCGGCGCGACTTCCACTCCTCGCCCACCCCGCGCACGCCCTTGCCTTCACCCTGGCCCTGACACGTGGCTGCAACCCGGATGTTCCACGGCACCTTGGGCAGGTCGTCATCCTTGATCCGGGATGACCTCGCAAGCCCGCGTCAGTCCCGCGCCG
>JBDSJV010000077.1:0-3812 GCA_039917225.1 Candidatus Limnocylindrales bacterium | reverse complement strand
CATCGCCAGCTGCTCCAGGTAGGCGCGCGGAAGGTCCTCGGCGGCGGCGATCTCCGCCAGGCTGGCCGGGCCGGTTCCGTAGTGGCGCCCGAGTTGGACCATGAGCCGCACGCCGTACTCGCCCTTCGTGCTGAAGGCGACGGCGCCGGAGCCATGGAATGCGGGTCGAGTGCTCAGTGGATGGGTCCTCGAGGGTCGATCTCTTCGGTTCCCCGGGCCGGTCGTCGGATATCCGACCTCCGAGGTCGGGATTAGTCTAGGCGGCTGCCTACGAGGGCGTCAATCGACCCACTCCGGCTGCGACGTCGAGGCCAGACCGGCTTACGACGCTGGCAAGGGTGCTCGAGCGGGTCGAACCTACGGGGACGGCTCGCCTCAGTACGCTTCCCCGCAGGTCCACTCGAGCGTGCCGGCGAGGTCCATCGACTCGCCGTTGAAGTCCACGCCGGTCTGGGGCACGAGATTGGCGAAGCGGATCGAGCCACCCTCGTTGCTGAACCTCGACTCGAGGGTTGACGACTGGGTTGCCTGCATCCCGATCGTACCCGGCTTGCCGCTCGCGTTGGTGATGAGAGCCCCGGTGATCCCGATGTGGAGGAGCACGCCGTCCTTGCGGGGCGCGTCACTCGACACCTGCCAGCGATCGCCCACGTTGACGTACACGAAGACGAACGGCTGATCCGGCGTGTCGAGTCGCATATTCGGGTCGCCGGTGATGGAGAACTCGGTCCCGCTCGCAACGGTCGAGCAGGTCGCCGGCCCGGTCGCCACGGCGTCGGTCGGCGAGGTAAGGCGGAACGTCATCGAGCCACCCGTCTGGATGAGCGGCTCGCGGTCTGGCCCAAGGTTCTGGCCCCCCAGGAGGCCGGCGCCCGCGGCCAGAAGGACGAGCGCGATACGCCGCACGGTCACGCGATGCATCGCCCGACCAACCAGCACCACGATGCCGCCCAGCACCAGCACGGCCGCGGCAACGAGGGTGATCACGACACCGGACGCGGGATGCCACCAGATCCAGTCCAGATACGCCCCGGCGATGGCCGCAATCGCGAAGGTGCCGGCCGCGATCAGGCGCGCGATGATCCGACCGCGATCGGGTGCAGATGGTGCACTTGGCACAGCTGGCGCGGTCACGCGACGAGCGCGTCGCGGGGGTCGCGAGCGCCTGATCTGAATGCGACCGGAAAGGTCGGGATTAGTCTAGGCGCGAGGCTGCAGCGACGACTACCGGAGCGATGCGAAGTTTCCGCGGCTCGATCTCCGCATCGCCCAGGGTGTGGCCGATCGGCGCAAATCAGCTACGGAGACCCCGCGAGCCGCCCACGGCCCGAGCCACGAAGACCACGAGGATCGCGCCAAGCGTGGCGATCACGATGCTCTCGATGTTGATGCCGTCGACCGAGCCGACCTTGAGCACGCTCGTGGCAATGAACCCGCCGACGACCCCGCCGACGATGCCAAGGACGACCATCATCAGCAGGCCCTCACGGGAGCCCATGACCTGATTAGCCAGGAAGCCGGCGATGGCGCCGACCACGATCCATGCGATGAAACCCATTTGTTTCTGTTCCCTTCGGTGTACGTCGAGTCCGACGTGGAGTGGAGGACTTCGTTGCTGCCTAGACGGAAGCTGCGACCAAGGCTGCCGGGAGGAGGACCAAGATCAGCAGTCCTGCGAACATCAGGAGGGCGATGCTGCGCAGCGCGATCGAGGTGATCGGATGGACCGCAGGTCGCTTCGGCCAGATGCTCACGCGCGCTCGCGTCGAAAGATGGTCAACACCCAGATCACGACCAGCTCGATGACCGTCCAGCCGACGAAGGCCACGATGGCCGTGACGTCGAAGACCGAGCCCGAGGCAGTGAGTGCGTCCGTCCGGAGGATCCCCTCGAACGGCGCGACGAACAGCTGGCTGAAGTTGAGGACGCCGGACACGATGCCGTTGGCCTCTCGGGCATCGAGGAGGAGCAGCACGAATCGCACCCCGATGACGAGCTGGATCAGGCCGAACACGAAGACGACAATGCGTCGGGTCCGTTCGGTGGCTCCGGGTTCCGTCGATGTGATGCGACGGTGGTCGGTTCGAGTTGTCTCCTGACCCGGAGTAGGACCCGGTTCCTGCGTGACGACCGTCTGGTCGACTTGATCGATGGCCATGGCTTCTCCTTTGCCGATCAGGCATCCGGGAAAGCGGCGACAAGAAGTCATCCGCCGGGGTTTGCTCCGGCCACTGCTGTGCGTGCAGTGAACCAGACATCTGTGATAATGTCAACTGTAGTTATTAACCGCCACTGTGTGACTCATCTGATGCTGACGTCATCGTTCGGGAGCGTGGTCAAGCGCGCGCGCGAGGTGCGCGAGCTGTCCGGTATCGAGGCGGCACGCCTGGCGGGGATCTCTGCCGCCTACTTGAGCAAGCTCGAGAATGACGCGGTGAAGCGTCCATCGCCGCTTGTCCTCGCGCAGCTGAGTGAGGCTCTCGCGGTGCCCTATGTCGAGCTCATGCGGCTCTGCGGGTACCGCGTCCCCGGCGAGTCGAAGGCGACCCCCGTCGAGGCTGTGGGCGCGGCCCTGTTCGCCGACATCAGCGACGACGAACTCGAGGAGCTGCTCGAATATCTGGCCTGGTATCGAACTCGGCAACGGTCGCGACGGGGTGTTGCTGGCACCGCTGGCTGAGCAGACCAGCCCTGGCTGACACCATTCCTGCGATGGGCAGGCCGGCGTTCAGGGACGTTGCTCCGAGTTGGACCACCAGTCCGGTATTACTCCCGACTTTGTCGCGAACCGGACCAGGGGTCCGGAATAGGACCGAAAAGGCCACCGTTCGGACCGCATGATGCATCCGACCGGACTCGTGGTCCGGTTGCCGACGATTCTCGTCAGAATTCCGGACTGGCAGTCCGTTTGGCTCGTGGGTTTGGCACTCAGCGAACACGCGTGGCCTGATGGGCCGGAGCAGGGACGCCGAGGACCTTCAGCAGGACGGAGGTGCCACGCTCCCCGAGATGCGTACGCTCCTCAGCTCCCTCATCGCGGCCAGCAATTGAGGCGCGATCTCAGAACGGCTCACCGGCGAGGCCACCGAGGAAGGCGACGCTGACGAACCAGAAGACGAGCAAGCTCGGCACCCCGAGGACGACCCAGCCAAACCACTCGGCTCGCGTGAAGCGCGCAGCCCGCCCGACGATCACGAGGCCAATCGGGCCGAGGCCGATCTCCCAGAGCGCCGTCGACTGAAGGGCCTGAACGAACGCTCCATTCGGTTCGAGTGCAAGGATCCCCGCCTCCCATAGGTAGGCGACCACCAGCGATACGACTGGGACGGCCAGGGCGATGACGACGCCGAGGACAATCCCGGTTCGATTGCGGCTCGATGACGATTGCGACATGTCGTGCCTTTCTAGACTCTGCTGGTCTCACGTGCCCAGACCGACGGTGAAGACCGCCGGGAAGTAGTCGGAGGTACGCAGCCAACGTGATCCAGCGCGAGCCATGCGCCGCGGCCCACGACAGGCCAGCTGGGCAGCGGTGACCGTGGGCTGGGCAACAGCTGAGACGCGCTCCGGTGCGCGGCGTTACACAGTTCATTTCGACGCCCGGCCGTGGCGTCGAATCGTATGGTCAGTCGGGCCTGATCAGGAGTTGCCCCTCGCCAAGCGTTCGCTGGGCCAGCGCCGCCGGTCAGCCCCGGGCGCGCGCCCTCCGGATCTGATCGGCGTGCTCATGGACGTGCTGCGCGTAGACCTGGAGCCAATAGTCCACGGAATACGTTCCGTGCTCGCTGTGGATTCCGGTTTTGGCCCAGTCC
>JBDSJV010000076.1:0-5079 GCA_039917225.1 Candidatus Limnocylindrales bacterium | reverse complement strand
GCTCGATGGCGAGGGCGCGGCCAGTCGCGGGGTCCACGTCGACCTGGCAGGCGTTGAAGATGACCGGACCATCAGCGACGGCGAAACGCGTCGGGAGGGCGTTCATGAACCGCGGCAGGACGGTTTTGGGATCAAAGCCGATCACGCTCCAGATGGGGCCGGTCATACCCAGATCCGTCTGATAGGCCGTCCCGCCAGGCAGGATGCGTTCATCGCCGGTGACAACATGGGTATGCGTCCCGACGACGACCGAGGCGCGGCCATCGAGGTGCAGGCCAAAGGCATTCTTCTCGGATGTGATCTCGCAGTGGAAATCCACGAGCCGAACTGGCGGCAGGGCCTCGGATGACTCGTCAAAGAGCCGATCTGCTTCCGTGAACGGGTTGTCAATCGGCTGCATGAACGTTCGGCCCTGGAAGTTGATGACCGCCAGATCCGTGCCATCGAGCGCCTGATAGACGCCCCAGCCGCGACCAGGAACTCCCTGCGTCCCGTAGTTCAACGGTCGCAGGATCCGGTCATTCCGCTCGAGGACCTCGTAGATCTCGCGCTTGTCCCAGATGTGGTTGCCCGACGTGATGACGTCGACGCCATGCCCGAACAGTGCGTCCGCGGTGGAAGCCGTCAAGCCCATCCCGCCCGCAAGATTCTCGCCGTTGGCGGTGACGAAATCGATGCCACGCTCCTCCCGGAGGGCGGGCAGCAACCCTTCGATCGCCAGCCGCCCCGGTTTGCCGATGACGTCACCGATCAGAAGAAGCCGGCACGCCCCAGGCGGGCGCGGGGCATTCCCGTTGGGCGGATTGCCGAGTCGAACGCGGCCGGCGTGGTCGCCTGAGACGTCTACTTCGCGTACTCCACGGCCCGGGTCTCGCGGATCACCGTGACCTTGATCTGGCCGGGGTAGGTCAGTTGCTCCTCGATCTTCTTGACGATATCGCGGGCGAGGCGCGTAGCCGTCAGGTCGTCAATCTCTTCAGGTCGGACGAGGATTCGGACCTCGCGCCCGGCCTGGACCGCGAATGACCGCTCAACGCCGGTAAAGGACTCGGCGATCGCCTGGAGATCCTCGAGGCGCTTGATGTAGGTATCCATGGTTTCGCCGCGGGCACCTGGACGCGACGCGGAAATGGCGTCGGCCACCTGGACGATCGGTGCCTCGAGGCAGGCGTACTCGACCTCCTGGTGGTGAGCCGCGATCGCATTGACCACCTTGGCCGGAAGCTCCGCCTTCAGGGCGATGGCCGCGCCAATGGCCGCGTGTGGACCCTCGACCTCGTGGTCAACTGCCTTGCCGAGGTCGTGGAGGAGGCCGCCCATCTTGGCGACCATGATGTCGGCCCCGATCTCGCCAGCAATCGCGGCGGCCAGCGCGCTAGTTTCGACCGAGTGCAGGAGGACGTTCTGGCCGTAGCTGGTGCGGTACTTCAGCCGGCCGAGAAGCTTGACGATGTCGGCCGGGAGACCCGGAACTCCCGCATCGTAGGCGGCCTGCTCACCGGCCTGGCGGATGATGACGTCGACCTCGGCGCGGGCCTTGGCGACGACCTCCTCGATGCGTCCGGGATGGATTCGACCGTCGCTCATCAGCTTCGTCAGCGCGACCCGCGCAACCTCTCGCCTGACCGGGTCGAAGCCGGACAGGACGACGGTCTCGGGCGTGTCGTCAATGATGAGATCGATGCCCGTGGCCTGCTCGAGGGCGCGGATGTTGCGCCCCTCGCGCCCGATGATCCGACCCTTCATCTCGTCGCTCGGCAGGTGAATGACGGTCACCGTGTGCTCTGCAGTGTGATCTGCTGCCACGCGCTGCATGGCGGTGAGGATGATGTCGCGCGCCTTGTCGGTCGCCTCGTCCCGGGCTCGACGCTCGATCGATCGAGCGAGCTTCACGGCATCGTGCTCTGCTTCCTCACGGATCGCCTCGAGGAGAACCGACTTGGCGTCGTCAGCCGACATGCCTGCCACATGCTCCAGCGCGGCAACGCGGGCGGCATTGAGCTTGGCGACCTCCTCACGCTGGCGCTCGAGATCGAGCTCGCGCTCCAGCAGCTTTCGGTCGCGCTGCTCGAGCATGTCGGTCCGCTGGTCAAGCTGCTCATCGCGGGCAATCAACCGGCGATCGATGGCGCTGAGCTCGGCGCGACGGGCCCGGCCATCCTCCTCCGCCTCGCGCTGGAGACGGATCTTCTCCTCCTTGGCCTCGAGGATCAGCTCCTTCTGCTGGGTGCGGGCATCGGCGACGATGCGCCCGGCCTTCTCAATGGCGACCTTGACCGACTGATTGGCCCACTGGCTCCGTGCGACGAAACCTATGGCGACGCCAGCGGCCAGCGCCACGAGGGCGACAGCGAGGTATTCCATCTGTTCCTCCCATCCGGCGTGGGCCGGACGTGTGACATTCGTTAAGCGGCCGCCGCGGTCGAGGAGGTCAATCCGGGGCTCTGGGCGAACCGTGACCGTAGCCTACTACGGACGCGCGGGTGCAGGCCTAAACGAGGGCAAGAAAACCAAGACCGGTGCCGGACTCGCGTTCAGTCGTCGTCTGAGGTCTCGTCCGTGAACTCACGGGCGAGCCGACTCGCAAGCTCCGAGGAGAAGCCGCTGCGAGCAAGCAGGGCATAGGCCTTCTGGCGTCGAGCGCGTGGGTCGGCTACTCGGGCGAGGGCCGCGGCGCTTCGAGCCAGGCGACGCCGAGCGCCCGATTCATCGGGCGACGGCGCCCCAGGGTCACTCACGCCTGCATCGTTGCGGCGCACTTCCAGGGTCCGCTCGATCGTCTCGGCGTCGATCCCCTTGTGTCGCAGTTCAGCCTGCAGAGCCCGCTCGCCTCGAGGACGCGCGCGATCCCGGGATTCGACCCACTGGCGGGCGAACGACCCGTCGTCCAGGATGCCAAGGGCTCCCAGACGGTCCAGGGCGGCCGTCACCAGGTCATCGCGGTAGCCCGCCGTCGCGAGTCGACGACGAACCTCCGTGACCGACCTGGGCCGTGTCTCGAGGAACCGCAGGGCGGCATCCAGGACCACCGCGGGGTCGTCGATGGCCGCCCGCCGTGCCCGCCGATCAGCGAAGGACTCGCGCCGACCAGCCGTGTTACTCGGCCTCGGAAATGCCCTCGACGGGCACGGGCACCTCGTCCACGCGCCCCCGGATCTTCGTTTCGATCGAGGCGGCAATGTCCGGGTTGGCCCGGAGGAATTCCTTCGATGCTTCCCTTCCCTGTCCGAGGCGGGTTTCCGCGTAGGTGAACCAGGAACCCGTCTTGTCGACGACATCCATCGCCACGCCGACATCGAGGAGGCCGCCCTCCTTCGAGATCCCTTCGCCGTACATGACGTCGAATTCGGCGACCCGGAATGGTGGGGCAACCTTGTTCTTCACGACCTTGACGCGGACCCGGTTGCCGATCGAGTCGGTACCGTTCTTGATGGTCTCGATCCGGCGGATGTCGAGCCGGACGCTGGCGTAGAACTTCAGCGCTCGTCCGCCAGGCGTGGTCTCCGGGTTCCCGAACATGACGCCGATCTTCTCGCGAAGCTGGTTCGTGAAGACAAGCGAGGTGTTCGATCGGCTGACCGCGCCGGTCAGCTTCCGGAGCGCCTGGCTCATGAGCCGAGCCTGGATGCCGACGAACGAATCGCCCATCTCGCCTTCGATTTCCGCCCGCGGCACGAGGGCTGCCACGGAGTCGACGACGACGACGTCGATCCCGCCCGAGCGGATCAGCGTCTCGGTGATCTCGAGCGCCTGCTCGCCGGTGTCTGGCTGGCTGACGAGCAACTCATCGACATCGACGCCACAGGACCTCGCGTAGCCGGGATCCAGGGCGTGCTCGACGTCGATGAAGGCCGCCACCCCGCCGCTCCGTTGCGCCTCGGCGATGACGTGCTGGCAGACCGTGGTCTTGCCGGAGGACTCGGGACCAAAGATCTCGGTGATCCGACCGCGCGGAATACCTCCGACCCCGAGGGCCAGGTCGAGTGCGATGGAGCCAGTGGGAATGAAGTCGACTGCCTGCCGTTCGCGCGAGCCGAGCTTCATGATGGCCCCGCGGCCGAACTGCTTCTCGATCGACAACAGGGCGGCGTCGACCGCCTTGCCTCGTTCGGCCAGACTGCGCTCGTACGTGCGCTCGGTATTCCGCTCGCTGCTTACCGCCATGGTTCCGTCACGCTCCTGTCAATGCCGATGCCGACGGAGCGAACAGAGCGTCCACCCGACGGGTCAGTCTGCTTCCCTGTTGTCGTCGTCGGCGCGCGGCTTCCGCGGCTTCCGATAGACCTCGACGTTGGTGGGCCCCTCCGACAGCGGCTGCAGCTTGGGCAGTCCGGACCTGTCCTTGGGCTTCTTCTTGGCTTCCTTGCTCGGCCGATCGCGAGATCCCATGGTGGGCTCCTCCGCGCTGCTGCGACTCCACGGGGGGCTGCTTCACGCTGGTTCCCCCGCGACTGCACCGGGCATTTGCCGGCCCGCGTGTTCTCGGAGTGAAGCCAGCGATTCGGGGAAGGTTCCGCCCGCCAGCGCGGCCCGGATCCTGCCCATGAAGTCTAGGGTGAAGGTCAGGTTGTGACAAGTTGCCAGCCGGTACGCGAGAAGTTCCTTGGCCCTGAACAGATGCGCCAGATAGGCCCTCGAAAACGTCCGGCACAGACGGCACGGACAATCGTCCTGGACGGGCCGCGGATCGTCGAGAAACGCCTGGTTCCGCAGGTTCAGCTTCCCGCCGGGTACCCAGACCTGCGCGTTTCGAGCCACGCGGGCCGGGAGGACCGAGTCGAACAGGTCAACGCCAAGGCGCACGGCGTCGAGCAGATCAACAGGCGAGCCACGGCCCATGAGGTACCTCGGTCGCGTGTCGTCGGCCAGCGTTGGCATGACGACGTTGAGCGCATCAGCTCGCTGCACCGGCGTCTCATCCCCGGCCAGGCCACCGATGCACAGGCCATCGAACGGGAGCGCGGCGATGGCGGCCGTTGATCTGGCCCTGAGCTCTGGGTCGATGCCACCCTGGATGATCCCGAACAGCGCCTGGTCGTCCCGGCGGTGCGCCACGACCGATCGCTCCGCCCAGCGGTG
>JBDSJV010000075.1:0-4731 GCA_039917225.1 Candidatus Limnocylindrales bacterium | reverse complement strand
CGCCGGAAGAGGCCAACCCTGACGGAGGCCGTCGCGCGCAGTTCCGTCCCTGCATCCCGGTAGGCCCGGTACAGGAGCAGCCGGCGGCGCAGGTCGGCCTCCGGGTCCGGGCCTTCGTCGGGCAAAGCTTCGGGCTCGCCGGGATCGCCTCGACGAGGCAACATCGCGCGGCTCTTGATCAGGATCAGCTGACTGGCCACCGCCACGAAGGAGCTGATGTTCGTGATGCGATCGCCGTCGAGGGTCGCGAGCGCCTCGAGGTAGGCACCCGCCAGTGCGCCGAGCGGAACGGACAGGACGTCGAGCCGGCGAGCCTCGATCAGGGTGAGGAGGAGCCCAAGCGGACCAGCCCAGTCCTCGAGCACGACTTCCGTCGCCTCCTCCGGCCGACGAGCCGATCCGAACCGGACGGACGTACCCGCAGTCGGACCGAGCGGCGCTGCCGTGGCTCCCGCCACGTCAGTTCGCCTCGTCGGCGAGACGGAGTCGCTCGCCGAACTCGGGGTCACGAGGCGCCTCCTGCCAGCGGATGAGGTCAGCCGTCCGCTCGGTACAGCCGGCGCCGAGAGCGATCCGTGCCGATTGCTCCGGATGGTCCGCGAGGCGGGCCAGGGAAACGCCCATTCCGGGCACCAGGCGGGCAATCCTCGGGATCCACGATCCGTAGGCCCCTCCGAGCGTGTGGATGACGCGAGGGACGACGCCCGTCTGGCCCTTCCCGGAGTCATGCAGCAGACCCGCGAGGAGGACCTCCGGGTCATCCACCCCGGCGGTGCGCAGCGATGTCATGACATCGAGGCCGTGGCGCCGATCAGCGACGGCCATTGCATCAAAGGCCGAGAGCTGGGTCGGCGTCAGCCAGCCGGCCAACGTCGCTCGCTCGCCCGGGCTGACCGTGGCGGAGAGGTGGGCCCGGAACTGTCGGATCCTGCCGGCCCACCAGGCCGGTCCACCCGATGTCATTGGCCCGTCAAGAGGGTGATGATCGGCCCGGCGATCACCTCGAAGATGATGCCGAGCGGCGACGGCAAGCCGGTCAGCGACGGAAGGAGGATGAGCGCCAGGAGCAGGATTGGTCCGTACTGCTGCAGGATGTTTCGCAGCCGCCAGCTCGTCCGAGGATCTACCAGCGCCAGGAGCACATGCGAGCCGTCGAGTGGCGGCAACGGGATCAGGTTGAAGATCATCAGCGCAACATTGATCCTGATGAAGAGGTCCATGCCGACCAGCACGATGATCGGCACGTCCACGCCGGTCGCGAGCATGACACGGAACGGGATCGCCACCGCCGTGGCCATGATCAGGTTCGACACCGGCCCGGCGAGCGCCACCCACGCGTCGGTGCGGCGGCCACCGCGAAGGTTCGCCGGATTCACCGGAGTCGGCTTTGCCCAGCCGAAGACGAAGAGCCCGCCGGGCGCAAGCAGCGTCAGGACCAGCAGGGTCCCGCCGACGGGATCGAAGTGGACGATCGGATTGAGGGTCAACCTCCCGAGCAGCTTCGCGGTTCCATCGCCGAACTGGTACGCCGTGAGGGCGTGCGAGAATTCGTGAATCGGGAGGGCAACGAGCAGGATGATCCCGATCAGAAGCAATTTGACGATGAACAGCTCGTCGAGCACCACTGGGTCGATGTCCTCGTTCGGGGCCGGCGTACGCCGTCCGGGAATCCTAGTCGCTCGGCGCCGGAGCGGGCGGGAGGCTCAGATCCGGCCGAGCAGCTCCTGCTTCTTGGCCTCGAAATCAGCTGTGGAGATCGCTCCCCGGTCGCGGAGGGCGGCCAGCTCGTCGAGTGCCCGGGTCAGCTCATCCATGGTCATGACGCGCGGGCCGGCAGCACCAGCGCGGGCCGGCGGGCTGGGCAACCGGACCATGTCGGCCTCGAGCCGGTGCTTCTCGTCGAGCATCACCTTCTTGAACCTGGGTGCCTGGTCGAGCATCCGGTAGCGGTCGACCGACTCCTCTGACGCGGTCATGATGTCGAGGTCCCCGTACCCGAAGATCCGGCCGGCCAGGTTCTGCTCCAGCACGGCGTCGTTGATCTTCTCCAGTGAACTGTCGGCCGAGCGCTTGTTGAAGATCCCCTCGACCTTGAGGACGCGCCGATTCGTCACGAGGTAGTCCTGGGAGTACCAGCTCCAGTATCGATACCCGAGCATGACGACCGAAACGACGAGGAGGACCAGGACGAGGTACCCGAGCACCTGCTCGAGCGCGCCGCCACCGCTCATCTGGAGCCGCAGGACCAGCAGGACCAGCGAGGCTACGAACAGCGCCCACGCGACACGACCGTCGATGATCGTGGCGAGCCAGTGCTGGCGAGCCCGGAGTGCGATGCGCTCGCCATCCGAGAGGAGTGTTTCCGCGTAACGGGCCACGATGTCCTTCCTGTCGGGTCAGGCTCGCGGATGAGCGCGAGCGTAGACCTCGCGAATCCGTTCACCAGTGAGGTGGGTGTAGAGCTGGGTCGTGCTGATACTCGCATGCCCGAGCAACTCCTGGACGATGCGGAGATCGGCACCACCCTCGAGGAGATGCGTCGCGAACGAGTGGCGGAGCGTGTGAGGGCTGACACGGTCGGATAGCCCGGCCCCGGCGGCTGCCCGCTTCACGGCCAGCCAGGCCTGCTGCCGAGCCCAGCGTCCACCCCGATCGCCGAGAAAGAGCGGGCCGCCGCGAGCCGCGCTCGCACGTGCCAGGGCGACCAGCCCGGACCGCGGACCCGTGACCCAGGCGCGGAGGACGGTCAACGCGATGTCCCCGACCGGGACCAGGCGCTCCTTGTCTCCCTTGCCGATGACGCGAACGAACCCACCGTCGAACGACAGGTCCTCCAGGTCGAGCCCGAGCGCCTCGGAGATGCGCAGGCCGGCCGCGTAGAGCAGCTCGACCAGGGCGCGATCACGAAGAACGGCCGTCGGCACCTCTGTCGCCGGGGCGTCCGCGATCTCCGTGCCTCCGGCCGCCTCGAGCAGGCGCTCGACCTCCGCGACGGTCAGAGTCTCGGGCAGCAGCCGGGACATCTTCGGCAGATCGAGGCGTGCCGCGACATCGACCCGGATCAGGCCCTCCCCAAAGGCGAAGCGGTAGAAGCCGCGGATCGCGGCCGCGCGCCGGCGGAGCGACGTCGGCGCCAGTCCCGGGTCACCCGGGCGGCCTCGACGCGTGCGGGCCGCCAGGTATCTCGTCGCCGCGTCCGGCCCCTTGGCCCAGTCCTTCGACGTCCCGCGGGACGCGGCAAAGTCCTCGAGGTCAGCGCGATAGGCCCGGATGGTCGCCGGGGAGACGCCGCGCTCCACGTGCAGGTGGGCAAGGAAGTCGCTGATCGCGGCGGCAAGGTCAGGTTGCGTGCTCATGGATCGGTCCGCCCGGGTCAGGCTTCCCGGGGGACGGTGGCCTGCCAGGCAGCCGCGGACTCGAGCAGCTCGCGCGCACCGGCGAGGGCCGTGGCTCCGGGGCCCGCCTCCCCTGCCCCGCCGAGCATGGCGGCCAGCTCCTCCACCCGGGCGTCCCCGGTCAGGTGCGTCACGTCGGTGACGGTCCGACCCGCACGCTCTCGTTTGGCGATCCGGAGATGCGCGTCGGCATGGGCCGCGATCTGGGGCAGATGCGTCACCACGAGGACCTGGTGTGAGCGCGCCAGTGCCCAGAGGCTTCGACCCACCGGATCGGCGCTGCGTCCGCCGATGCCCGTATCGACCTCGTCGAAGACCAGTGTCGGGGTTGCGTCGGCTTCAGCCAATACCTGCTTGATTGCAAGGGCAACGCGTGAGAGCTCACCACCCGACGCGATCCGGGCCAGCGCCCGCGCCGGCTCTCCAGGATTCGGTGCCAGGCGAAAGACCACGTCGTCCGCACCGGACGCATCGAACGCGACGTCGTCGCCATCCAGCTCGATGGCCGGTTCATCCTGACCGGCGGGTCGCCGTCCGACCGCGACCCCGAACGCACCATCGGGAAAGCCGAGCCGACGAAGGATCGCGTCAACCTCCGCGGCCAGCCGATCGGCACTCGCGCGACGCATGGAACCGAGCGAGGCCGCAGCAACGGCCACCGACGCGAGCAGCCGTTCGTCATCTGCGGCGCGCCGTTCGCGCTCCCCGCCGAGGCCGCTGAGTCGCTCCATCTCCTCCTCGGCCCGCGCTCCATGGGCGATGACCGCCTCCTCGTCGTCGCCGTAGCGTCGCTCGAGGCTGAAGATGGTCGACAGACGTTCCTCGAGGGTCGCCAGCGACGTCGCATCGTGATCGATCGAGTCCATCAGGGCCCGAACCTCCGACGCGACGTCCTGCACTTCGGCATCGAGTCCGCCCAGCCTAGCGGCGACCGGCTCGAACCGTGGGTCGAGTCGGGCCATCGCCCTGGACTCGCGCAGTGCCGCGCCGATCGCCGCGCGAGCGGACTGGTCGTCCCCGTCAAGTGCCTCGTGGAGCAGCGTCCCAGCGGACGCGATGGACGCGGACTGACGCGCCGACGCGAGGCGTGCACGGATCTCCGCGGCCTCGCCCGGGCGCAGTTGGCCGGCGGCAATCTCAGCTGTCTCGTGCTCGAGGAGCTCGAGACGACGGGCAAGCTCCCGCGGCTCGATCGCCACGGTCGCCAGTGCCGCCCGGTTGTCGCGCCAGCGAGCCACGGCCGCCGCCATCTCGGAGCGGGCAGCACCGTGGCCGCCGTACGAATCGAGCAGCTCCCGCTGCCAGCGTTCGTCGAGGAGTCGCCCCTGGTCATGCT
>JBDSJV010000074.1:0-5312 GCA_039917225.1 Candidatus Limnocylindrales bacterium | reverse complement strand
CGCTCGACGGGTCGACGTAGCCGTCGTCCAGCGTCCAGGCCCCGGCCAGCACGCCCTCGGTCGTGACCCACGGGTTCAGCCGGTGGATCTCTTCCGGGCTGATGATCTGCATCCGGAAGCCGATGTTGGCGGCCACCCCTTCCACCCGCTTGAAGTGGTCCAGCTCCAGCTGGTTCGTCGCAAAGCGGATGCCGCCCGTCGCATGCCAGCCGGTTGGCTCGCCGGTCGTCGCCTCCAGGTGCGCGTACAGGTCGTTGCTGTAGGCATGGACCTTGGCCAGGTTGTAGTTGGCAATGAAGCTCGGGCACTGGCCAGCCGCGTGCCACGTGGACCCGGACGTGAGCTCCCCTTTCTCGACCAGGATCGAATCGGTCCACCCCTCCAGGGCAAGACCGTGGAGCAGCCCGATCCCCATGACGCCCCCGCCCACGATCACGACCCGCGCTGTGGTTCTCATCATGTTGAATCCTGCGCCGATCCGGTCATCCAGGTCGGGTGTCGAGCGGGTCTCGTGCGGGTCTCATCCGGGGTCGCCCAGCGTGCCTCCGACGAGGGGTGCGGTGGTACCCCCAGCCGGATTCGAACCGGCGATCTCCACCTTGAAAGGGTGGCGTCCTAGGCCTCTAGACGATGGGGGCCGGGAGCCGGCCGAGTGTAGCAGAGGATTTTCAGCTGCCCCAGACCAGCGACAGGACCAACGAGCCGGCAAGACAGCCCAGGGCCAGCATCCCGGAGATGCCACCCAGGCCCGCCAGCAGGAGCGTCTGGTCCTGGCGGCCCTCCCGCCAGACCTGCCACATCCGGATGGCCGAACCGGCCGACAGCGCGGCGAAGGCGAGGCCGAGGACGGCGAACCCGGTCGTCACCATCGGGATCTGCGACGAGTCGCGGACCCTCAGGATCGCCCAGCCGATGTAGGCCGGCCCGCTCACGAACGCGAGGGCCAGGAGCAGGCGGAACGGCGTGACCGCGAAGGGTCCGATCTGCCGGCTGGTGCGTGCCCGGGCGCCGGGACTGGGGCGCGGGCTGACGTGTGATCGTGCTGCGCGACGCGGCGGCGTGCTCATGCCTCTCCGCCTGCGGGCGCCGGCGCCGCTCCGCCTGCGGGCGCCGCTGCGTCCCCGCCCCTCGTCCGGTGGTAGATCGCCACGTTGTAGGAGAGGCGCGGCCGCTTGAGCGTCGCGGCAACATCGGCCCCGGCGTCTCCAAACGCTGCCGCAAGAAACGCGGTTGTCGCCTCGGTCGACTCGAACGTCCAGAAGCAGTGCAGGACGCGGACACGGAAGCCCCGCGACAGGTATGGACCCTTTCGTCGCCCCCAGTCGCCGTACTCAGGCCGATCCGGCTCGATCCTCGAAACATCGTCGCGCCCGTAGTCGTGGACGATCATCAGGCGCCCGCCGGGCCGGAGGATGCGCTCCGCCTCCGCCAGCTCCTTGCGCCGGACGCCTGGAAAGGCAGACCAGAGCCCGATGACCACGTCCACCGATTCATCGGGCAGATCGCTGCGGAACATCTGGCCGCCGGCCCCGTGTGTGAGCGTGGAGCCCAGTTCCGCGAGCCCGGCTGCGACCGTGGAGCCCGCGGCGTCGATGAGCAGCACGTCGCGACCGGCCAGCGACCCGAGCGCGTCGAGGCCGCGGACGATCTTGCCCTCGACATCGAGCACGGAGGCCAGCTGTGCCGAGAGCTCTGGTGAGAGTCGATACGGCAGGTCGGACACGAGGCCCGGAGTATAGGGGCTCTCTCGGCCCGCCAGCGAGGATGGGCCCGCGTGCGGTTCGTGTCGTTAGGGCAGAATCAGTCGGTGACCAACTCGTTCCGCCGCATGCCGTGGGCCATTCGTGGATTTCTCGCCTACGCGCTGCTCCTGCTGGCCGGGATCGGCATCTCGCTCCCCTACGTAGTTGATCTCGCCATCGCGGCGCCCGTCAGCCCAATCGGAGTCGTCGTGATGGTCCTGCTTGCCTACACGATCTTCACCACGACGCTGGTGCTCCAGCGGAAGGTCGCTGCCCGAAACCTCGCCCTGGGACTGGCCTCGCTGACGATCCCGCCCGCACTGTGGGCGCTGACCGGCGGGCTGTGGCCCGTGGCGGTCTTTCTCGGAGCACTCGCTACGCTGCTCCTCCGCGGGCTTCGAAGCCCGGCCGCGACTGCCTGGCTCATCGAGCCCTGACTCGCAGCGGTGCTCGCCAGCCCGCGAGCGGTGCCCACGCACGCACGCAGACGCCCGGCACGCTACCCTCTGCACGCACGGTTGCCGTTCGGCCCGTTCCTTCCTGACCCGCCCATCACGAGGCCGTTGTGAACAACGAAACCAAAGCCAACCCTCGGAGCCGCCCCGGAAGCCGCTCGTTGCGGGCCGCCCCGAGGCAGTCGTTCTTCGCCCGAAACCGCCAGCGACTCCTGTGGGGCGTTGCCGGAGTCGCCATCCTCGGCGTCGCGGGCATCGTCTTCGTCAGTGCGACCTCGCCCGCCTACGCCTGCAGCGTGGAGTGGACGCCCGATCCAACCGCGGCGCCGGCTCCGGGAGCCACGCAGGTCCTCGGTAACGCGCAGACGGACATCGGCCGCGACCATACTTCACTCGGCGCCTTCGTCCGCTACGCGCTCTGTCCGCCCGCGACCGGAAACCACTTCAACGCGCAGGGTGAGGGACCCGTCCGACCCGGCTTCTACGGGACGGATGATCAGGCCACCCCGCAGGGCTGGATCCACAACCTGGAGCACGGCGGCCTGGTCCTGCTGTACCGCTGCGCGAGCGGCGACACGGCGTGCTCGGAGAGCGGGCAGGCGGCCCTCAAGCAGTTCAATCTGTCCTTCCCGAACAGCCCCATCTGCGATCTGCCGAGCGGCAGCGTTGGGCCGATCGTCGCCAGATTCGACCAGATGAAGACACCGTACGCGGCGCTCCTGTGGGGCCTGGTGCTGCCCCTAGACACGCTTGACGTACCCCAGATCGAGACCTTCTTCGCCCAGCGCGGCGAGACAACCAACCCCGAATCGCTCTGCGCCCGACCTACGCCCGGTCCCAGCTGAGCCGACGGGCGGTGCGGCTCTACGCGTTCCTGGCCGACGATGGGCCCGCGATCGGGTTCCTGACGGACCACGATCGCGTCATTCGCCTCCGGACCGTGGACGGCGGGCTTGATCTGGCGCTGGCCGAGGATCGACTCACCGAGCTGCTCGCGGAGGCTGGCGATCTCGCGGCCAGGGGCGACGCGGCAGACGAGGCAACGGGTGTCGCCGTCGGCGACCTGGAGCCACTGCCGGCCATCGAGTTCCCGGGCAAGATCGTCTGCGTCGGGCTCAACTACGCCGACCACGTCGGCGAGGGCGGGCGGGCGGCACCGCAGCGACCGATGTTGTTCGCCAAGTTCGGCAATACCGTCGTCGGTGACGGTGAGCCGATCATCCGGCCCGAGGGTACCCAGGCCCTCGACCTCGAGGTCGAACTGGGCGTCGTGATCGGGCGGCGTGCCCGTCGGGTGAGTGCCGCCGACGCGTCCTCCCACGTCGCCGGGTACATCGTCGTCAACGACGTTTCGGCCAGGGACTGGCAGGGCAACCCCCAGGCCCTGCAACCTGGCGAGAAGGGCGACGGGCAGTGGCTCAGGGCCAAGGGTTCGGACACGTTCCTGCCGATTGGTCCGTTCTTCGCGGCGCCGGCCGGGTTCGACCCGGCTGACGGTCACCGCATCCGCAGCTGGCGAGTTCCGGCGAGCGGCCCGGACGCCGGATCGACGGTCCTGATGCAGGACGGGGACACGGCCGACATGCTCTGGTCCGTCCCCAGCCTGATCGAGTTCATCTCCCGTCAGATCACCCTGGAGCCCGGCGACATCATCGCGACCGGAACTCCGGCCGGCGTCGGCGTCTTCCGGGACCCGCCGGTCTTCCTCGAACCGGGCGATCGAGTTCGCTGCCAGGTGGATGACGTCGGAAAGGTGGAGAATCACGTCATCGACTGGTCCGCCGCGGCCCCGGACGAGGTCGACTGACAATTCCCGACTGCCGGGCATCGACCGGCGGTCGACCTCGAAGGAGGCGTGGCCATGCGGGCACTCGTGAAGACCCAGGCCGGCCCAGGGCTGTCACTCGAGGACGTGCCTGAACCGGAGGTGGGGATCAACGACGTCCTCGTGCGCGTCCACAAGACCGGCATCTGCGGGACCGACCTCCACATCGAGGCCTGGGATGCCTGGGCCGCGAAGACGATCAAGCCGCCGCTCGTGGTCGGCCACGAGTTCGTCGGCGAGGTCGTCGAGGTCGGGGCCAACGTGGCCGACTTCCGGCCTGGTGACCTGGTCAGTGGCGAGGGGCACGTCGTCTGTGGTCGATGCCGTCACTGCCTGGCCGGCCGACGCCACCTGTGTGCTCACACGATCGGCCTGGGGATCGGCCGGGACGGCGCCTTTGCCGAATTCGTGGCCCTTCCGATGGCCAACATCTGGCATCACTGGCCGGGCATCGACGAGGAAGTCGCCGCGATCTTCGACCCGTTCGGCAACGCCGTCCACACCGCCCTCGCCTTCCCGGTCCTGGGCGAGGACGTCCTCGTCAGCGGGGCGGGGCCGATCGGGCTGATGGCGACCGCCGTGGCTCGCCACGCCGGAGCGCGGCACATCGTCGTCTCCGAACCGAACGCCTACCGGCGCGAGCTGGCGACCCGGATGGGCGCGACGATCGTCGTGGATCCGCGCGAGCGTGACCTCGGCGACGTGCAGGCAGAGCTGGGCATGGTCGAGGGCTTCGATGTCGCGATGGAGATGTCCGGCAATGCCGTCGCTCTTCGAACCGCGATCGCCAACATGGCCCACGGCGGAGGGGTGGCGATCCTGGGCATCCCGACCGAGGAGATCTCCATCGACGTCAACGAGATCGTCTTCAAGATGCTGACGCTGCGGGGCATCTATGGCCGCGAGATGTACGAGACCTGGTACAAGATGACGGTGATGCTCCAGTCCGGCTTGGACATCACGCCGGCCATCACCCACCGATTCTCGTTCCGGGATCACGAGGCCGCGTTTGCCGCCGCGCGATCCGGAGACTCGGGCAAGGTCATCATGGACTGGACCGCCTGATGCGCCGACCTGTCGGAGGAGGAGTCGCATGACCACGACGTCGCGCCCCGATCCACTCGCCTTCCTGGCCGACGAGCTGGCCGATCTGCGGGCGAAGCATCTCTATCGACCGCTCCGGATCATGTCCTCGGAGCAGGGGCCGGTTGCGACCGTCGATGGCCGCGAGGTCATCAGCCTCTCATCCAACGATTACCTCGGGCTTACCCATCACCCGCGCCTCAAGGC
>JBDSJV010000073.1:0-3580 GCA_039917225.1 Candidatus Limnocylindrales bacterium | reverse complement strand
GGCGCCCCGGCCCCGGTCGATCAGTTGGAGTCCGAGGCCCGCTCCGAGTTCCGGACCGAGGGCCGCCGCCTCGTCGCCATTCTCCTGGCCTACCTGGATGCAACCCGCCCCGCCGATCGCGAGCGCTGGGAGACGGAGGCCCTCGCCATCACCGGGGCCACGGCCCGCCGCCTCGCGGAGGGAGGGGCATCCACGGCCGATGCGGTGGCCTCGTACGTCCGCGCGCGCCAGCCGTTCCTGGTCGAGATCGCTTCCATCGGTCGCCGCCGGGCGCTCGACGGCACCCAGCTCGCGGCGCTCTTCGAAGCCGCCATCGGGCTGCTCGATCGCCTGCTCCTCCACCTCGTCGCCACCCACGATGAGGTTCGGTCCACGCAATTCCACCCAGTCGAGGTCATCTGATGGAGCTCAACGCAGGACTCGCTGCATGCTGACCTTCGTCCCGCTCCTGACATCGCTCCTGGCGCTCGGCTTCGCGGTCGCCCTGGTGGACCAGTGGCGAGAGCGTCGCCACACGTTCCAGCTGGTCTGGGCCGCCGGCATGACGTTCTTCGGGATCGCCGCCGGTTGCGAGGCGATCGCGGCCGCAACGCGCTGGAGCGAGCTGCTGTACCGAACCTGGTACCTGACCGGTGCTGTCTCGACGGCGGGCTGGCTCGGCCTCGGGACGGCCTTCCTCCTGAATCGCACGCGATTCGGCTACGCCTTCGCCCTGACGCTCTTCCTGGGGGGCCTCTTCGCGTTCCTGACGCAGCGCAAGGAGAATTACGCGGATGTCGGAGCGCTGCCGATCATCTACTTCATCGCGGCGACCGTTCTCGGTCTGGCCGTGGCCATCGAGACCTACTTCCAGAATGAGCGATGGCCTCGGATCGCGGCCGTCGGCGTCGTGGGCGCGACGATTGCAGCCGGAGTCATGATGGCCGGGGTGACGCTGCCATCACCCGGCTATGCGCTCAGCCCGACCACCGGTCAGCCGATTGCCTCGCTCTTTCCCGGGACCCTGCGGTTGCTGACGCCGTTCCTCAACGTGACCGGCGGCATCGGACTGTTCCTGGGCGCCCTCTTCTCAACCTACGTCTTCATGCCCAAGCGGCGGATCCTGACCTACTCGCTGGATCCGGATCAGACCGGCGACCAGTTTCTGTTCAACCTGATGATCTCGCCGGTGGCCCTGACCGTGAACTTCGTAGCCTCCATCCCCGGGGCGGTCCAGGCACTCGTCACCGGCCGGCTCCACAGCCGCGTTCCGTCAACACTCCTCATTGCCATCGGGGCCATCGTCGCCTCGGCCGGCGACACCCTCAGCCGGTTCGGGATCACCGCGCCGTTCGCCATCGCGAAGCTGATCGCGGTGATCTTCCTCCTCGCCGGGTTCCTGATTTCGATCGAGGTCTTTCGCGAGTTCCGGATCCCGTTCACGAAGATCCGGCTGGGTGTCGCACGTCGCGAGCGGAGCGCCGGCAGCCACTGACCGATCGGTTCCGATGGCCGCCCGTACCATGCGGCGGTGGACGATCGACGGAACCCGCTGCTCGGCAGCCTCGTGGTGGTCACCGCGGCAAGCTTCTTCGGGATGCTCGGCGTCCTGTCGCGGACCGTGTATGAGCTGGGCCTGACGCCGCTGGCGTTCGTAACCTGGCGGGCGGGGATCGGCGCGCTGGTGATCGGCGTGGCAGTCGTGGTGGCCGTATCCCGGGGTGGGCGCCTGGTCGGTTGGCGATCGCTCGACGGTCGTGGGCGGGTGTCCCTCGGGGTCGCCTCCGTGGCCGGTGCGACCCTCAACATGGCGATGTTCCTGGCCTTCGCCCGTCTCCCGGTCGCAATCGTGCTGCTCTGCTTCTACCTCTACCCGGCCATCGTCACGGGCGTCTCGGCGTTTCTCGGCTGGGAACCCATGGACCGGCCACGGGCCGTCGCGCTCGTGGTGGCCCTCGCTGGCATGGTGGCCGTGGTGATTGGCGGGCCGATGGCCGCGGGGACTGACGGAATCGACGCCCTGGGTGTGGGCCTCGCCCTGTCCGCGGCCGGCAGCCAGGCCATCTTCGTGCTGGTCAGTCGCCACGGGTACCGAAGCGTGCCAACCGATCAGGCGATGGGCGTGATCCTCGGGGTCTCGGCCCTGATCGCCGCCGTCCTGGTGATGCTTGGCGGGGGCGTTGGCGAACTGACCCTGCCCATCGGACGACCGGACCTGTTCGGACTGTTGCTGTTCGGCGGCATCTTTGGGGCCGCGGTCCCGAGCTTTCTGTTCCTGGCCGGCATCCGCTGGGTAGGCCCGGTCCGGGCCGGAATCCTGATGCTCATCGAGCCCCTGGTCGGGGTGGCCCTCGCAGCGATCCTCCTGCATGAGGCGGTGTGCCCGGTCCAGGCCCTGGGCGGGCTGGCGATCCTGTCGGCCGCGATGCTCATCCAGCGAGCGCGTCCGGCCGAGCCAGCGCTGCAGCCCGCGGCTGAACCGGAGCCCGGCCTGGAGCCAGAGCCGATGCTGATGCCCGCGGCAGAGGCGGAGATCGGGGCCAGCTCGTGATCGAGCATGACCCGGACAGCTCTGGACCGTCCGACGGGCCGCTGATCGTCTTCATCCACGGCACGCGGCTCACCCGCACATCCTGGGTCGCCGTCATGGGGCGGCTGTCGGATACGTACCGCTGCGTGGCTCCGGACCTGCCCGGCCACGGCGCCCACGCGGATGAGCCGTTCACGCTCGATTCGGCGGCCGATGTGGTCGAGGCGGCGATCGACGCCGCGGGCGGCGGTCCGGCGGTCCTGGTGGGCCTGTCGCTCGGCGGCTATGTCGCCATGACCGTTGCCGCGCGCAACCCGGGTCGGGTTCGCGCCCTGGTCCTGGCGGGCTCGACGGCCGAGCCGAGAGGACTCGTCAGCACCGCCTTCCGGCTGTTCGCCTGGGGACTGGTCGCCGTCCCGGAGCGGCCACTCGACGCCATCAACACCTGGGTCTTCCGGCGCCGGTACGCGCCAGAGATTGCCGAACCGATCGTCGCCGCTGGCTACTGGTCCCGAGGCGGCGCGGAGGCGGTCAGGACGCTGGCCGCGATGCGCTTTCAGGAGCGGTTGCGGGCCTTTGGCGGCCCGATCCTGGTGATCAACGGGGGCCTCGACCTGGTCTTCCGGCTTGGCGAATCGTCCTTCCTTCGAGGGATCCCGCACGTCACGCGTCGGGTCCTCCCCCTCGCTGCCCACCTCACGCCGCTGGATGAGCCGGATGGTTTCGCCGATGCGGTCCGAACCTTCATGGACGGTCTCGCCGACTGACGCTCGACCGGCGGGAAGAGGCCCCGGTGGTATCCTCGACGACGCCCACCAACCGCCCAAGGGGTGTCATGCGCGTCCGAAAAGCAGTCTTCCCGGCAGCCGGCTGGGGGACCCGATTCCTCCCGGCAACCAAGGCGCAGCCCAAGGAAATGCTGCCCCTCGTCGACAAGCCGATCATCCAGTACGCGGTCGAGGAAGCGGTCGCCGCCGGCATCGAGCAGGTGATCATCGTCACCTCCACGCAGAAGCGGGCGATCGAGGATCACTTCGACCTCTCCTACGAGCTCGAGCATCTCCTCGAGGA
>JBDSJV010000072.1:0-2830 GCA_039917225.1 Candidatus Limnocylindrales bacterium | reverse complement strand
GGCAACCGGCTGGCAGGTGTCACCGCGCGAGTGTAGTGGGTAGCGCCCGGTGCCCAGGATGGCCATGCGCCTGCGCATCCGAACGGCCTCGCGACTCCCAGCGTGCTAGGCTCGCCTCCCGAACATGCGAGACCTGACCGAGCGCGCCCTCGATACCGCAACCCAGCAGGGCGCCAGCTATGCCGACATGCGAATCGTCCGGCGGCTCGACGAGTCGGTTTCGGTCAAGTCCGGCCGCGTCGAGGGCGTTGCCACCGGCGAGAGCGAGGGCTTCGGCGTTCGCGTCCTGGTCGACGGGGCCTGGGGTTTCGCGTCCTCGCATCACCTGGGCCTCGATGAGGTGGACCGCGTGGCGGCGCTCGCCGTTCGCATCGCCAGGGCTTCCGCGACCGCGCTGCGGACCCGGGTCGAGCTCGATGGCCGGCCACCCGCCCAGGGCCGCTACGAAACCCCCGTCGAGGAGGATCCGTTCACGATTCCCCTCGAGCGCAAGATCGGCGACCTCCTGGCAGCAGATCGGGCCGCCGGAGCCGTGAAGGGCGTGGCCTTCACGGAATCGACCTACGGGGCGCAGCGCGAGGAGAAGACCTTCGCGGCCTCGGACGGCAGCTACACCGAGCAGCGCATCACCCATGTCGGTGGTGCCGTCGAGGCCAATGCAATCGAGGGCGATGACCATCAGCGTCGCAGCTATCCCGACTCCGGGGGTGGCTGGCGAGCCGCGGGTTACGAGTACATCCGCGAGCTCGATCTCGCGGGTCACGCCGAGCGCTACGCCGAGGAATCGGTGGCGCTGCTGACGGCGCCGCAGTGCCCCTCGGGCAGATCCACGATCGTCCTCGACCCGAGCCAGCTCTATCTCCAGGTCCACGAGAGCTGCGGCCATCCGACCGAACTCGACCGCGTGTACGGGACCGAGGCGTCGTACGCCGGGACGAGCTTCCTCACCACCGACAAGCTCACCGATGGCTTCCGCTACGGCTCCGACCTCGTCACGATCGTGGCCGACGCGACCGCACCGCAGGGGATGGGCACGTTCGGCTGGGACGACGAGGGTGTCGCGGCGCAGTCGGTTCCGCTGATCCAGAACGGGATCCTGGCCGGCTACCTGACGTCGCGGGAGACGGCTCCGCGGATCGGTCGCCAGTCCGGCGGCGCCATGCGCGCGGATGGCTGGAATCGAATTCCATTGATCCGGATGACGAACATCAACCTCCTGCCGGTCGAGGGCATGAGCCTCGACGACATCGTCGCGGATACGGACGACGGCCTGTATCTCGCCACGAACCGGAGCTGGTCGATCGACGATCGACGACTCAACTTCCAGTTCGCGACCGAGATCGCCTGGGACATCAAGGGCGGCAAGCGCGGCCAGATGTACAAGAACCCGACCTACACGGGAATCACCTACAAGTTCTGGCGCTCATGCGACGCCGTCGGCGACGCGAGCAGCTACGTGATGCTGGGAACGCCGAACTGCGGCAAGGGCGAGCCCGGGCAAGGAGCGCATGTCGGGCACGGGGTTCCCGGGGCGCGATTCCGCGACGTCCAGATCGGCGTCGGCAAGTGGTAGGTCGCGGCGACGATCCGGTCACGATCGGACTCGCGGACGACGTGCTCGCTCGCGCGCTGCGTGCCGGCGCCAGCGAGGCTGAGGTCCTGGTCATGACCGACGACTCGCAACTCACGCGATTCGCCAACAGCGAGATTCACCAGAACGTCGCCGAGTCAAGCGTCGCGGTGAACCTCCGGTTCGTCCACGGTCGCCGGATGGCGACGGCATCGACCGGCCGGACGGACGACGCGGGGCTCGCCGCGCTCGTCGAACGAGCGGCCGCCATCGCCCGAACCGTCGAGGAGCTCGAGGACTGGGGCGGGCTGCCCGGGCCGGATCCTGATGGTGCCACTGATGGCCTCGCCGCTGCTTACTCGACGGCAACGGCTGATGCCAGCCCGGAACTTCGCGCCGAGGGTGTCCGCGCGGTGATCGCCGCGGCCGACAACAAGGGCGTCCTCGCCTACGGCTCGTTCTCGACGTCCCGGGAGGGAATGGCGGTCGCCAACTCGGCCGGGATCCGCGTCTCCGAGGAGCGGACCGCCGCCCAGCTGCTCACCGTCCACATGTCGCCTGATGGCGGCACCGGGTACGCCGAGCGGGCCGCCACCGATGTCACGAACATCGATCCCGCTGCGATCGGCCGCGAGGCAGCCGACCGCGCGCGGGCCACGGACCACGCTATCTCGGTGTCACCCGGCGACTATCCGGTCATCCTCGAGCCCTACGCCGTCGTGGACATTCTCGACATGCTCGGCTACGTGGGTTTCTCGGCCCTCGCCGTCCAGGAGGGCCGATCATTCATGGAGCCAGGGCGGCGGGTCGGCTCGGATCTCGTCACGATCGTGGACGATGCGGCAGACCAGTCCGGATTGCCGATGAGCTTCGACTACGAGGGCGTCCGCAAGGAGCCCGTCCCGCTCATTGAGCGCGGGGTCTGCCGTGATGTCGTGTACGACGCCCAGACCGCGGCGCGTGCGGGCCGGCGCTCAACCGGGCACGGCCTGCCTGCCCCGAACTCATACGGACCGTTTCCACTGAACATGGTCATGAGCAAGGGCGACAAGACCCGCGACGAGCTGATCGGGAGCATCGAAAGGGGCCTCCTCGTCACGCGCTTCTGGTACACGAACCCGGTCCACCCGAAGCTGGCGATCATCACCGGGATGACCCGCGACGGCACGTTCCTGATCGAGGGCGGCAAGATCGTCGCGCCCGTGAAGAACCTCCGCTTCACCCAGAGCTATCTCGATGCGCTGGCCGGCGTGTCGGCTG
>JBDSJV010000071.1:0-6296 GCA_039917225.1 Candidatus Limnocylindrales bacterium | reverse complement strand
ATCGTGGAATCACCGCCGCAGCCTACCGCCAGTCGGAAGAGAGTGCCGCCGGGCCCGGCGACCTGAGGCGCAACCGTACGGAGGTCCCGGGACTGGTGCACGCACGCCATCAACCATCGAACCTGCCCTTGGTATGACGAGGGACCTATGGCGTCGGGCCGATCATCGACCTACGGTGCAGCCACGTCGAAATGCGACGGCCATAAGGATCCGCTCGAGGTATCGGTCACGGAAGATCGGTCGAACGCCCGGTACGACAGGTGTCGGTACGGGGATCTCGATCGGACCTCACGAGCCGAGTAACCAGGGACGTATCTTCGACCTCGAGCCGGGTCCCGCGTCGCGGGGCGACGGATCGGAAACGGAACCAACGATCGCCTCCCGCTCATGCGAGGGTGCGATCGTCCCAGTTCAGCGGACCGGCGCGGGGCGCTGGCGGCGAACCACGCCGCGGGTATCCAGGTCCGCCTGGAGTGCGCGTGCCGCAGCGACGAGTTCCGGATCGTGCGAGATCGTCCGGGCGAGCCAGTCGATATAGCTTGGCTCGAACGTGGCGATCTCCCCCAGGAGGTGGCCGTGGAACTTCCCGAAATCGATCGGATGCGTCCGGGCGTCGTCGAGGGACGGTAGTGGCATTGGCCGGAACTTCGGGTCGTGAGCCCGATTGAGCGGGCCGGTGGGCTGGGATGCACGAGGTGGCTCCCGATCCACCCGCTCCCCGCGCGGCGGCTCCTGGCCGGGTGGATAGCTCGCTGGTCCGGTCCGGTGATCGCGGGGCCGGAACGTCGGCGACGTATCAAACCGGGCTGTGACCGGCCTGGTCGGCCGAGTGGGTTTGGATGAGCTCGCGTCGGGGTCGGCGCCGTTACGGCCGAACCCAGCTGGACCCTCGATCTCGATCTGTTCGTAGGCGCGGTTGATCTCGGCCATCTTGCGGGTTGCCGTCCGGGCAGCGACGGGGTCGGAGCCCGCTACGTCCGGGTGGTGGATCCGGGCGAGCTTTCGCCAGGCGGCCTTGATCGTGGCCTGCGAGGCGTCCCGGGCAATACCGAGGACGACATACGGATCGCGCTTCGTCACCGCTCGAGTGTATCGATTGCCGGAATTGCGCGGCCAGGATCTGGCGCGCTTGACAGGGAGCGGCGCGTGCCGTCCCCTGTAGTCGATGCGACCCAACCAGACTGTTCGACGAACCGGGATCCTGGCCGCGCTCGCGGCGACGCCGTTTGCGCTGGCCTGGCGGTTCGCTCATATCTATCGGCAACGCGCCGGCTTTCCACGTCCGACGGCCCCGTCCCTCGACCCGGGTGACATCGGACTTCCGTTCGAGACACGGTCGGTCCAGACACCTGACGGCCTGGAACTCCCGGCCTGGTGGATCCCCGCGCCCGGTGGCGGAAAGGCGCCAACGGTCGTCCTGGTCCATGGCTGGGAATCGGCGCGCCATCGGACGCTCCCGAACGCCCAGTTCCTGAACCGGCTCGGCTATCACGTCCTGACGGTCGATGTTCGCGGACATGGCTCGAATCCGGCCGAGGTCGAGCCCGTGAGCACTGGTGAGTTCGGCGTCGATGCGCTGGCCGCAGTTCACGCCGCCCTGGCCGATCCCCTGACGACCACCGTCGCGATTCTGGGTCATTCGCTGGGTGCGGTCGGCGCGATGCTCGCGGCAGCCAATGAACCACGGGTCGCAGCCGTGATCTTGACCGCGACGCCGTCCGATCCAATTCGCCTGACGCGGCAGACGTTTCGACTGGCAAGACTGCCGATCCCGGATTTCATCGCCTACCCGCTTGCCTGGTTCACCACGCGCGTCTACCTGGAGCCGCGCGGGCATCGAACCCGCGACATCTCCGCCTCTCATGCGATCCGGATTTATCGGGGCCCCGTGCTCGCGATTCATGGCACGGATGATCAGGTCGTCCCGTTCGTTCATTTCGAGCGCCTCGTCAAGGCGGGCCGAGACTCGCGGGCTGGCTCGACGGATGCCGCGCCGATCGAATCCCTCGTCATTCCCGATGGACAGCACAGCTGGATGTACGAGTTCCCGGCCTATCGGGCAACCGTGGCCGGGTTTCTCGCGCGGGCGCTCGGTGGCCCGTTGTCGGTCGACGAGGCTGAGGCAGTCGCGATCGCCGTCGATGCTCGGCGCCCGGTCGAGCCGGACCATGGGTTCAGCGCACTGGCGCCCGCAGAAGGTTCGTGAGCGTGGAGATCAGCAAGGCAATCGGTAGCCTGCGAGTCATCCGGAAGTTCCAGGACCGGCCCATGGAACCCGAAGATCTGACCGCGATCCTGAATGCCGGTCGACGGGCCAGCAGCTCGAAGAACCAGCAACGCTGGACGTTCATCACGGTCACTGACCGGGAGCGTCTCCTGGAACTCTCGGCCGTCGGGAAATATGCCGGACACCTGGCCGGCGCCGCCGTGGCCGTGGCGCTGGTGACGCCGGATCCGCACCGTCCCGGGACCAGCCCGAGCGTCATGTGGGATCTCGGGCTGGCATCCCAGAACATGATCCTCGAGGCGTGGGGGCGCGGGATCGGCAGCTGCCCGGCTACCGTCTACGACGCGGAGCTGACCAGGAGCATCCTCGGCTACCCAGGGGACCTGGGCTGCACCTTCCTGCTGTCATTCGGGTACCCGGCTGATCCGGCCGAGCTGACCCGTCCACTCAAGCCAGGCGGTCGGCGCTCGCTCGACGAACTCGTGCGGTCGGAGCGCTGGTAGCTCGCGGTTCACCTGATCGTAGACAACTCGTGCCTGATCAGGGCCTCTTGCGGAGGTAGGCGGTCAGGCTGGAGTCGAAGCCCACCGATTCGAACAGACGCCGGGCGTCGGGCCGGTGATGGCCGGCCGTGACCTCGACGAACGCCGAGCCAAGCTCCGATGCGATCCGCTCGGTCTCGTCGATCAGCCGACGCCCGATGCCCCTCGCCCGCGCCCCGGGATCCACCACCAGGGCGAGGATTCGGACCGCGACATCGTCATGCTCGAAGCGCGGCACGACATGCAGGGCGATGAACCCCATCACCACCCCGTCCACGTCGGCGACGATGACCCGCGAGGCATCATCGGAGAACCTGGCCAGTCGAGCGCTGACAACGGATGGGGCGACCGGATAGCCCTCATCCGTGAACAGCGCAGCAATCCGCTCGGCATCGGCGGGCGCGGCTGGCCGGAGCACGGTTCCGGGCATGTCGGTCATGGATCCGATGGTATCGCCCCGACGGCCCTCGCGGGCGACGGCCTCAGCGGGCCAGGAGGTCCGCAATCGGCTCGCCCACCGGTTCGAAACCGAGCCGCAGGTAGAGCTGGAGCGCGGAATCGGTCTCGGCGTCGGCGAGAAGGTGGACGATTTCCGTGCCGGACTGGAGTGCGTCCCGTGCGGCAATGGCGGTCAGGAGGCTCGCGTAGCCCAGATCGCGTGCGGCCGGGATCGTTCCGATCGAGGACAGGTAGGTGGCCCCCTCGAGCGTGACCCGCCGGGCCGCGGCAACCGGTCGATCGTCCTCGAGCAGGAGCAGCGCCGCGCCTCCTGGCCGCCGGGCGGCAGCCAGCGTCTCAGCTGCCAGGCCACTGATCCGATCCGTCTCGACGCCGAACGCCTCGACGAGGACGCGTGCGACGTCCATGGCCCGTGAGGTCGCCTCCGCGCCGACATGCTCCAGGCGCAGGCTGGGCCGCTGGGCCAGGGTCCGTGACAGGGACAGAACCGGCCCGGGATCCGCGAGCGCCATCGAGCGGTCGCGCCCGATCAGGCGGAACCCGGCCTGCGTCAGCCGTTCGGCGGTGTCGTGCGGACAGCCGCCCAGCGGTAGCGTGCGGATGTGCGGCATTCGGCCGAGTGTCGCGAACAGGGTCATGACCTCGTCGAGGCGCCGATCGAAGCCGTCGGCGTCATCTGGCCAGACCGGGGCCACGAGCCGGTTCCAGAAGGGCTCCGGATCGGCCGGGTCGTACAGCAGAACCCCGTCGCCAAGGTCCCGGAGCTCCCGGTTCGAACGGGCGTGAACATGCGCCTCATGGACGGCAAGGCGCCGTCCCAGGTCCTGGTCCATGACGAGAAGGGGCGGCAAGTGGCCCCCGTCAGGGGGTCGGCGGACGGTGAAGGACGAACAGCGTTGCGCCCGAGGGCAGCTCGATGACCTCCGGGGTCGGCGTTCCCGCGGCGGCGAACCAGCCCAGGAAGGCGTCGACATCGTGGAGGCCGGCTCCCATGAAGACCTCGTCCAGGTGCACGCCGGCGATCAGCTCGCCATGGATCGAGTGGAGCTCCTCATCGTCGGTCGGCAGCAGCCAGTCTAGGACCACGAGCCAGCCATCGGGCTCCAGGGCAACCCATGAGGCCTTGATCGACGCCGCTGGGTGGGGCAGAGCGTGGAGAGCGTACTGGTAGTAGCACAGGTCGAACCGTCCGGGTCGAGTGACCTGGTCTCGAGCGACGGCCTCGATCCGGATCCGGTCCTCCAGATCAGAGTCCTCGATCAGTCGCTCGGCCCGGACGCGCGAATCGGCCTCGGCTTCGATCCCGACGAGGGTGAGATTCGGGAATCGCTGGGCCATTGCGACCAACCAGCGGCCCCCGCCGCAGTGGATATCCAGCACGCGCCCACCACCGGTCAGCTTGGTGACGAGGTTCGGGACGGCGGACAGGGCTTCGCTGAAGAAGACGGCGATGTCCTGGCGCGTGACGCGCTCGATAGCCATCCGGAAGCGATCGGGCCGGGATGATGCTGGAATGCCGGTCCGGAAGAAGTCAAGCATGCGGTCCCAATCCAGGGTTGACACCACGGACTGGATGACCTGGCCACCAAGGTAGGCCGTTCGCTCCTCATCGAGCAGGACCGCTGCCAGCTCATCGTCGACCCGCAGGACATCAGTGTCGCTGATCAGCCCGTGCGCGTCGGCCGCCCAGGCCCAGGTGGCGACTGCCTTGGGATGCGTTTCGGTGCGCGCCGCGAGCTCTGCGACGGTCAGTCCAGCTGCGCCCGCGGTGCGCAGCGCGTGGAAGAACTCCAGCTCGATTCCGAGGTACGCGATCCACGTGCGATAGAACCCACCGAGGGCCGCCAGCATGTCGTCGTGTCGCTCATCGAGGCGCATCGTCGCTCGATTGTCGCACGCTGGCCGACCTGAAAACCAGCTACACCGCGGTAGCACTGGATCTTCCTCGTCCAGCCGACCGGAGAGATCGAGCTGCTCGCCGGCGGCTGACCGAAGCGCCACACTGCAACCGATCTGACGCGGACCGTGTTGTGGAGCGTGATGGACCCTGACGTCGCACTTGCCCGCCGCCTGGCGGCGGACCTCGATGGAGCCTTTCCTGCCCTGGTGGTCGCGCACGCTGATCGCCTGTACACGATCGCCCTCCGCTGCCTCGGCCTGACTGGTGACGCCGAGGAAGTTGCCCAGGACGCCCTGGTTCGCGCCTACCGGGCACTGGCGACCTACGAACGGGATCGCATTCACGAGCTGCGGCTCAGGCCATGGCTCGCAACGATCACGATCAACCTGGCCCGGAATCGGCGGCGGCGCATCGCCGACCTACGGCCCGCCTCACCCCTGGAACCGCTCGTGGCCGGCGGCTTCGACGTGAGAGCGCCGGACAGCGCCGGACCGATCGCGCTGGCCGAACGCCACGAGTCCCGCCAGGCGCTGGTCGAGGCCCTGGGCCAGGTGCCGCTCGCGATGCGCGAAGCCATCGTCCTCCGGCACGTCGATGGCCTGTCGTTGGCCGAGACAGCCACGGCCCTCGGTCGGCCGGAGGGCACGATCAAGGCCCAGGTCCATCGCGGCCTGCGCCAACTCCGCCTCGCGCTTGCCGCCGAATCCCCCGCGGAGGTCCCCGCACAGGCCCAGACCACGGAGATGACCGCATGACGCCCGCACCCAACACCTCCCCGGCCACTCGTCGAAGAAGTCCGCGCCGGTCAACCGAGCCACTCGCTCTGGAGCGCCAGCTCGCAGCGTTGGGCGCCGCAGCCCCAGTCGGGCTCGGGGCGGGTGCGCTTGCGCGCGTCGGCCTCGTCGACACGTGGGCCGAGCTTCCGTCGCCGCTGGGCAAGGTCGGGGTCGCCTGGAACGGCCGCGGTTTGTCGTGGGTCGGCCGGGTCGACGATCCGGGGGCCTTCGAGGAGCACTTCCGAACGACCAACGGCCGACCGCTGTCGCGGGTGCCGGAGGTTCCGGAGCGGCTGGCGCGGGCCGTAGCGCGACGTCTAAGTGGCGACCGCCGTGCGCGGATCTCGCTCGACCTCCGCGGCCACACGCCATTCGAGCTGGCGGTCTGGACC
>JBDSJV010000070.1:0-2542 GCA_039917225.1 Candidatus Limnocylindrales bacterium | reverse complement strand
GGTCGGTGCCCATGAACACCACGCCGAGTTTGGTCAGCTCTTCCTTCACGGAGTTGTACACGACCTCGGAGTCGTACTGCGCACCGACGCCGGCCAGGAATTTTCGCTCCGCCTCCGGGATGCCGAGCTTCTCAAAGGTCGCCTTGATCTGCTCGGGGACGTCGTCCCACGACTTCTCTTCGCGCTCCGACGGCTTACGGTAGTAGACGATCTTGTCGAAGTCGATCTTGTCGAGCCCATCGGTCCAGACCGGCATCGGTCGCTTGAGGAAGTGCTCGAAGGCGCGCAGGCGGTACTGGAGCATCCAGTCCGGCTCGTTCTTGAACCGGCTGATCTCCTCGACCTTCTCGCGGTCGATGCCTCGCTTCGTCTCCTTGAGGTAGACGATGTCGTCGTGGAAGGCGTACTGGTCGCGGCGGTCGGCAACGGCTTCGCGAGTGGTGGTCATCAGGTCTCCGGTGGCACCGGGTTACATCGGTCCGGGACGATAACGGGGCCGATCCGGCACCGCCATCTAATCCCGAGTTGGATTATGGGGATTAACGCCGGAAGCGTCAACGGCCCGGTCCCACATGGCCCTCCGGGCGCCATTTGGCCGACCGGCAGCATGCTGCTACCGTTTCAGCTCGTGAGCATCGTCGTCCGAACCGTCACCGAGCACGAGCTGCCCGCCTGGGTGGATGTCCTGGGCACCGCCTTCCTGAGCCGGGTCGATGGCGCTGCGATTGCCGAGGATGTCCGCACGTTCTGGGATCTCAGCCGGGCGTGGGGCGCGTTCGATGGATCGGCGATGGTCGGCACGACTCGATCCTGGGCCACCGACCTGACGATCCCCGGAAATATCCAGCTGCCGGCTTCCGCCGTGGCCGCCGTCGCCGTCCGGGCGACACATCGCCGCAATGGAATCCTCCGCCAGATTATGGCGGCCGAGCACGCTGCGGCCGTGGAGCGCGGGGAGGCGCTGGCACTCCTCTACTCCGCCGAATACCCGATCTATGGTCGCTTCGGCTATGGGCCTGGCTGCCAGATGGCGACCTGGACGATCGAGAGCGGGCGGACGGAGGTCCGCCAGAGCGGGGCTGGCTCGGTGGAAATCGTCCGACCGACCCCCGCCGTCCGCGACGACATGATCGCCGTCCACGCGGCCGCGCGGCTGCTCCAGGTCGGCGACATCGCCCGCCGCGACGATATGTGGGATCGCAACCTTGGTCTTCGGCCGTCGCTCTGGGACGAGGGCTGGAAGGGCTTCGTCGCCCTTCACCGCGACGATGCGGGGGCCGTCGACGGATTCGTCAGGTACCACACTGAATCGAAGTGGGAACGAATGCAGCCAGAGGGCATCCTCACGGTCGACGACTTCTGTTCCCTCGGGGACGACGCCTACGACCAGCTCTGGGCGTTCCTCATCAATACCGATATGGTCGCGACCATCAAGGCACCGCAGCGCCGGGTCGCCGAACGATTTCCCTGGTTGCTGACGAACGCGCGGGCGGCGTCGGTGACGGAACTCAACGACAGCATGTGGGTCAAGTTGCTCGATCTGCCTCGGGCGCTCGCGGCGAGGACCTACGAACGTGTAGCGAGCCTGGTGATCGAGACCGTCGAGGACGTGGGGACTGAGCGAGAGACCCGGACCCGCGTTGCGCTCGACGCCGGCCCCGACGGCGCGACGTGCGTTCCGACGAAGCGGAGTCCGGATCTGACCATCCACGCCGGCGCGCTGGGTGCGGCCTACCTCGGCGGGACCAGCCTGATCCACGCCTCTCTGGCCGAGGGTGCTGACGAGGGCCGGCCCGGCGTCCTTGCAGCAGCGGACGCCCTGTTCCGGACGGCCACTCCGCCCTGGTGTTCGATCTTCTTCTAGCGCAGCGAGGCCGGGCCCGGCGTCCGGCCCGGACCCGTCTCAACTGATCGCGAACTCGTCCGGGATCTCTGGGTGCTCCTCGCCCGACCCGAAGCGGCGCCGGACGATGGTCTTGGCGTCGCTCACGAGTGAGTAGACGACCGGGACCACGATCAGCGTCAGGAACGTCGAGGAGAGGAGTCCGCCGATCACGACGGTGCCCAGTTCCGCGGCGATGATCGAACCCTCGTTGAGACCCAGCGCCAGCGGGAAGAGGGCCATGATCGTGGCGACCGCGGTCATCAGGATCGGGCGGACGCGCGTCCTGCCCGCCTGGATCAATGCGTCGTAGGTGGACATGCCCTTGTGTCTCAGTTGCTCGACAAGATCGAGCAGGACAATCGCATTGGTCACCACGATCCCGATCAGCATCAGGAAGCCGATGAGCGCGCTGATCCCGATCGGGCGTCCCGTGATCGCCAGGGCCGGGAAGGCGCCGATCGTGGCCAGAGGCAGGCTGAGCATGATGACCAGCGGGTCCACCAGCGAGTTGAAGACCAGCACCATCACGATGTAGACGAGCAGGATCGCGACCGCCATCGCGACAAACAGCCCGCCGAATGCCTCGGACTGCTGAGCAGTCACGCCACCGACGCTGACGTCGACGCCATCGAGCTGCCCGGCTGACCGGAGCTCCGC
>JBDSJV010000069.1:0-5628 GCA_039917225.1 Candidatus Limnocylindrales bacterium | reverse complement strand
GGTCGGCCTCGCCGACTTTCGCCACTCCACGGGCGCCTCCAGGACCTCGGGGCCGAATTCGGGACGAAGGCGGGCTGGGAGCGCCCGGATCTGCTCCGGCCGGGGGCTCCGTGGAGCCGCGCCGGTCGCCTGCCGCGGGCTGCCGGCTGGGAGCGCCCCGACTGGTTCGAGCGGGTGGGCCAGGAACACCGGGCCGTCCGCGAGCGCGTCGGAATGATCGATCTGACGTCATTCGGCAAGATCGAGGTCGAGGGGCCGGGCGCCCTGCCGCTCCTCCAGCGCGTCTGCGCCAACGACGTTGACCGACCGGTTGGCGCTGCGGTCTACGGCCAGTTCCTGGATCGCCGGGGCGGCATGGTCGCCGATGTCACGATCACCAGGCTGGCCGAGCAGCGATTCCGGGTGCTCACCGGTGCTGGATATCTCGCGGCGGATATGGGCTGGATCCGGGCGAACGCAGATGAGGCCGACGGCCCCGTCGAAATCCTGGACGTGACGTCGGATTGGACCGTCATCGGGCTGTGGGGCCCGCAGGCACGCGACGTTCTCGCTGCGTCGACTGTTGACGACGTGAGCGATGCTGCGATTCCACTGCGAACCGCACGGACCATCAGGGTTCGACCGGGGATCGACGTGCTTGCGACGCGGATCAGCTATGCGGGCGAACTCGGCTGGGAGCTGACCGTGGCGCCCGATCGGGCGGTCGGGGTCTGGGACGCCCTGGGCCGGGCTGCCTCCGGGCGTGCCATCGATCTCGAGCCGATCGGGTACCGAGCGATCGAGTCACTGCGCCTCGAGAAGGGGTTCCGCTACTACGGCGCGGAGCTCACGACCCAGGACTCACCGTTCGAGGCCGGCATGGCGCCGTTCGTGCGGCTCGGCAAGGGTGAATTCATCGGACGGGAGGCGCTCCTCGCAGAGCGAGAGGGCAGGACCGACACGCCGGTCCGTCGCCTCCGCACCGTGGTCATTGGTGGTCCGGGCTGGCTCCCGATCTACGGCGGTGAGGCGGTCCGGATCAATGGCGTCGTCGCCGGCCGCCTTCGCAGCGCCGCCTACGGCTACACCGTCGAGCGCACGATCGGAACGGTCTACCTGCCCGGCGATGCAGAGGAGGGGAGCGCCATCGAGATCGACGTCTTCGCTGATCGCCAGCCCGGTGTCGTGGCCGCCGATGTGCTGCATGACCCGACGGGCGCCCGGATGCGCGGCTAGGATCAGCGGACGATGCGTCTCTTCCGCAAGGGCCAGCGTGGCACCAAGATCTTCTATGCCACGGATGTGCACGGGTCCGAGCGGACCTGGAAGAAGTTCCTCAACGCCGCGAAGTTCTACGGCGCCGACGTACTCGTCATGGGCGGCGACATCATGGGAAAACTGGCCATCCCGGTCATCCGCGATGCCGGCGGTGCGTATCGCGCCACGATCCACGGTCGCGTCGAGCGCCTCACGTCCGAGACCGAAGTTGCCGCAGCGAGAGCCCTGATCGGGAATCTCGGCTTCTACGACGTCGTCATGGATGACGACGAGTACCGAGCCACGCAGGCCGACCCGGCCGCCGTCGAGCGACTCTTCGTCCGGCTGGCCACGGAGCGCGTGGCTCGCTGGATCGACCTCGCCGAGTCGCGCCTGGCTGGGACGGGGATCAAGGTCTATGCGACCGGCGGCAACGACGACCTGACCGAGGTCATGGAGACGATGGATCGGCCCGACACGCAGTCGTTCGTGGCCTGCGAGGACCGGGCGGTCCCGATCGACGATGACCACGTGATGATCAGCATGCCGTACGTCAATCCAACCCCCTGGAAGACCCCGCGCGAGGCGGAGGAACCGGAACTCGCGGAGCGCGTGGCGGCACTCGCCGCCCCCTTCGGTGACCACGCCAGGGTGATCTTCAACTTCCACGCACCGCCCAAGGATTCGACCCTTGACACGTGTCCGATGCTCGACGCGACGACCGATCCCCCGAGCCAGGTCGTCCAGGGAGGCCAGCCGGTGCTGTATGGCGCAGGGAGCACGGCCATTCGCGAGGCGATCGAGCGGTATCAGCCGATGGTCGGCCTGCACGGCCACATCCACGAGTCGCAGGCCGCTGCCCGGATCGGCCGAACGGTCTGTGTCAACCCGGGGAGCGAATACGGAGAAGGCGTCCTGCGCGGGTGCCTGCTGACGATCGCCGACGGAAAGGTCACCAGCTATCAGATGACGGCAGGCTGACATGCCCAGGGGTCGATGCCCAAGTCGACTCGCACGTTGGGCGGAGGAGGTGTCATCGCGAAATTGAGGTCGAGGTGAGGCGATCCCCGACGGGATCGTACGTCCAACTCCCCGTATCGAGGTGATGGAATGGCGACTGCGACTGCGGTACCGGAGGTCTTCGTACGGAAGTCCTCGGGACTTGTCCGCGTCATGTCTGCGCGTTCGGCGTTCGTCTACAACGTCCTGACGATGGGCCTGATCTTCCCGTGGACGTATCTCTGGGCACCTGGTGCCCTTCCGGGAGGCCAGCTGGTCTGGGGCATTCTGCTTGCGATGGTGCTGGAGATTCCCATCGCCCTCGCCTATGTCTGGCTGTCAACGGCCCTGCCGCGATCCGGCGGCGACTACGTCTTCCAGAGTCGCGTGCTCGGCGGCGGGATCGGCTTCACGCTGGTCTTCTCGGGCTTCGTGATCTGGATCCTGCAGTGGGTGGCGCTGTCGGGCTGGCTGCTCTCAACCCTCGGCTTCGCGCCCCTGTTCCTGGGGCTTGGTGCGGCAACGGGTAGTTCGGCCATGGTCGACATCGCGTCGTGGTTCACCAGCGGGACCGGAATCGTGATCACGAGCGTAGGCAATGCGCTTGTCGCCATGCTGATCCTGACCTCGGGGTTCAAGAACTACGTTCGTCTCCAGCGGGTGATGTGGGTCGCCATCCTGCTCGCCTTCGGGACGATGCTGTTCGTCCTTGCGACCACGGCCAGCGGCGACGTTCCGGGCAAGCTGGATGCGTTCTCCGCCGCCATTGGCGGATCGGCAACCTTCACGGCTGATTCGCTCGCCGCGGCACAGGCTGGTGGCGTGGATCTCAACCCGCCGTTCAGTCTGTTGGCAACCCTGCTGATTGCGCCGATCGCCTGGACCTCGCTCCAGTGGGCGACGTACTCGGCCCAGCAGAACGGTGAGATCAAGTCTGCTGGTTCGTTCAAGGACCAGGCCTTCATCATTGTCGGATCGCTGATCCTGACCGGGGTCCTCCTGGCGCTCCTGGCGGTTGTCCTCGAGAACGCCATCGGGACCGAGTTCCTCCAGGTAGCCGGAGCCGGCTACTGGGGTGCCGCCGACGTGTCGCTTGCAGGTTCGTTCCTGTGGCCGAACATCATCGCGACGGCCCTCGCCAACAACCCGATCGTGACGATCATCATCGCGGCTGGGTTCATCCTGAACGGCCACCAGATCGTCCACAACTGCTACATCGGCATGACCCGGGTCATGGTGGCGATGAGCCTCGACCGTGTCCTTCCGGAGATGGTCAGCCGCGTGTCGGATCGCTTCCACACGCCGGTCAACGCGCACTTGATCTACTTCATCGCCAGTCTTCCCGTGATCTGGCTCTACAACAACTTCGTCATCACCGGTTCCGACGGCAATGAGATCGCCTGGGGTTCACTGACCCTGGGCGTGACCTTCGCCTGCGGCTATGTGTTCGTGGGAACGGCCATCGCCGGCGCCCTCCTCCCGTATCGGGCCAAGGCCCTCTACGAAGCCTCGCCGGGTGCCGCCTACAAGGTCGCCGGCATCCCGCTGGTGACGATCGTCGGGCTCCTGGGCGCGGCGGCCGGGACGATGTTCCTGTACCTGTTCCTGACCAACGACGCTCTCGGGCTCACGAGCGACCTTGCCTACAACGTCGTGGCCGGGGTCCTGATCTTCGCGCTCGGCTGGTACCTCGTGACGTACTACGTGCGTCGGTCCAGCGGCATCAACGTCAACTACGCCTTCAAGGAGATCCCGCCCGAATGAGTCGCGGATCCATCTGACGGTCACGCAACGGCCCGGGCAACGCCCGGGCCGTTCGATTCAGCGGCTGCCAACCGCGGTCAGATCGCGGTAGCGTGCTCAGCCGGCGGCCGTCTCCGCCAACCAACCCTCGAATTCGGGTCCGTCGATCATTGCCTCGGCCCGGGCCCAGCGGTCCATGGCCCAGCCCCAGAAGTCATAGTCGATCGGCGAGATCCGGGCCTGGATCGCCGCCCACAGTGTCCAGCCGACATCCGACATGATCATCTGGAGCCGGCAGCGCGCCAGGAGCGCCGGTGTGGCCTCCCCGAAATAGCCGGCGACGAGCTCCGTGAGCTGGCCCGGGTCGAAGCCGAGCTCCTGGGCCGTGTTCCCGAGCTCGAAGGTCGGATCGTTGTTGCCGCTGTACTCGTAGTCGACGATCCACAGCCGCGATCCATCATCGAGGTAGTTCTCGGCCAGAAGGTCGTTGTGGCACGGAACCGTCGCCACGGGATGTGCCCGGAGTGCGGCGTCGATCCGGGGGACGACCTCCATGTGCTCCCGGTAGCCCGGCGGGACGGCGAAGTCTCGCTCGTCGATCAGCCGGAGATAGCGGGCTGCCAGCGCCACCATGTCGAAATCGTCGCGGAAGCGTGGTCCCGCATGGAGGCGTCGAAGTGCCTCGGCGATGCGCCCGGGTTGACCCGGCCCCCGGAGTGCCTCATTCGACATCGTCGTCGCGTCACGCCACTCGAGGACAACGACATCCCAGGCGGGGAGGTGATGGAGGACCGGCGGCCCGACGCCCGCGATCGCCGCCGCCCGGGTGTTGGCCAGCTCGTTCGCGCGGTCGACGGCGAGCAGGTCCGTTTCCGCGCCGGGAATCCGGACGAAGTGGGGGACATCGTCGACCACGACGCGGTAGTTGTGGTTCGTCAGTCCGCCCTCGATCGGGGAGGCGGTCACGCGTCGGGCCGCCCAGGCCGGAACGGCCCCGATGACTTCGTCGATTGTCGGACCCACAGACCGAATTCCTCCCGCACCTGCTACCCGACCCGAGCGTACACGAGCCGCCATACGTCTCGTCGCGCGCGACGGCCTCCCGCCGGTGGATTTCCGTCACCTACGACGAGGGTTCGTGGTAGGCGCAGTCCGGTCGCGGCGCGCGGGTTCAGACGGCGATCCGGACCGGGCCGTGAGCGTGGGAGTATGCGTTCCTGGCCGTGCGACGCCCTTCCGAAGGGCCGTTTCCGCACCTAGCACGACCCGGGTGCGTACATGGACCCCGGGAGCCCTGATCCTGTACCTACGACGACCCGGGGTCGTACCTGGGCCCGCACCCGCTTGGCTGTCGCAGCGCCGGCCGACGCCCTGGCCCGGTGCTCGGTACCCTGTGCCGATCGGCCCGGAGACCCGGTGACAGCCCGGGGCGCATGGATCGACGAGCAGGAGTGGAAGCGCGCATGGCGGACCAGGCCCGGGCGGTCATCATCGGCGGCGGAGTCGGTGGGACCTCGATCGCCTATCACCTGACGGAGCTGGGCTGGAAGGACATCGTCCTCGTCGATCGTGCCGAGCTGACCTCGGGTTCCACGTTCCACAGCGCGGGCCTCGTCGGCCAGCTGCGATCCAGTGTGACCCTGACCCGGA
>JBDSJV010000068.1:0-4944 GCA_039917225.1 Candidatus Limnocylindrales bacterium | reverse complement strand
GAACGTGTAGCTCCCCGCCGGCAACGGGTCGTAGACGTAGTTCGAACTGCTGCCGCCGTCGATGACTTCCTGGTTCGCGACAACCGTGCCGCCGGAGTCGCGGATGTCGACGTCATGCGTCACCCCGGCCGGATCGTTGTTGGCAAAGGCGATCGCGAACGGTGCATCCGCGGGTGCCTCGAGGGTGGCCGTCTCGTATTGGATGTTCACGGCGCTCACGTTCAGGACGGTGCCGCTCGGGGCGGGAGCCGGCGTCGCGTTGGCTTTCACGATCAGAGCCTGGAGCCAGGTGTCGTAGTCGGCCCGGGAGAGGGCGATCACGGAGAAGAGCATCTTTCGGTGGCCGGTTCCGCACAGCTCGGCACACTGGCCCCGGAAGACCTGACCTGCTTCGGCTGCATCGACCGTGAATTCGAACGTGTTGGTCTGGCCTGGCACGACGTCGCGCTTGAACAGGAAGCGTGGGACGTAGAAAGCGTGGATCACATCCGGGCTGTCCAGCGTGACCTGCACCGACTCCCCGGCCGGAACCGCCATGCCACCCTCGCCGGTGTCGACGTCGTAGACCGGGACCAGCTGCGTGGCGACCTTCGCGCCACTGGCGTCGAGGTACTCGAACTGCCACTGGAACTGGCCCGCAATCGCGTGGATCCGGATATCAGGCGAGGCACTGACCGCGTTGACCCGGTTCAGACTCTGCCACGAGATGACGAACAGGAAGAGGACGATCGCCGTCGGGATCAGCGTCCAGATGATCTCGACCGTGTTGTTCCCGTGGGTCTGGGCCGGGAGCTCGGTGTCGCTTGGCCGGCGTCGGTAGCGCAGCACGCTCCAGATGATCAGCGCCTCGACGACCACGAAAATCGCCAGCGCAAACGCAAAGACGATGTCGTACAGGCCTCGGATGTCGTGCGCCTGGGTGGTGACCGCGCCCGGGGGGTACAGCGTTGAGCCCCACCCAGTCAGGAAGACGGCGGCTACGAGCGCAACCAGGATCACGACCACCAAGCCAGCGACGAGCGCGTCGGGCGCAGGTCGCTTCCTGGGGCTAGTCGACATCGGCTGTCCTCGGGTGGATGGGATACGACGGACGCCGGCAGAGAGTGACGGTCCCTCCGGCGGGGGCGCGAACCGGACCTCCCAAGCGGGACGGGCCGGTCGACATGATACCCGAGGGCCATGGGTCCGCGCGGTGCGTCGGCACGCACCGTGGGACGATAGGCCCGTGAAGCGGAACGGCATCGTTCGGAGGCTCGCCGCGCTTGCGGGCATCGGCCTTGCAGGGGCCGTGGCGGCCCCCGTTGCCCTGGCCCACGGTCCCGTCCCGGATGCCCGCCCCGACGCCGTCAATCTGCTGCTCGGCTGGGAAGTCGAGCCGCTGGTGGCGCTGCCGCTGTTCATCTCGGCTGTCGTGTGGTGGCGTCTCCTCGCGAGGGTCGATCGGCTGCACCCGGGTCATCCCGTTCCCGCCTGGCAACGCTGGGCGTTCATTGCCGGCCTCGTGGCCATCGCCTTCGCCTTGCAGTCCGGCGTGGCGCGCTACGACACGACCCTGTTTTCGCTGCACATGGTCCAGCACCTGCTGCTGACCCTGGTCGGTCCGCCACTCATCGCCATGGGGGCGCCGATCACGCAACTGCTGCGGGCGGTGTCGTCAAGGACACGTACGCAGCGGATCCTGCCGATCCTGCACAGCCGCGTCGTGCGGGCGCTGACGCATCCAATCGTCGCCTGGCTCGTCTTCACGGGCGTCATGTGGGGGACCCATTTCTCGCCCCTCTTCGATCTCTCCCTCGAAGATCCACTGGTCCACGATCTCGAGCACGTGGCCTTCCTGGCGGCCGGGCTCCTCTTCTGGTGGCCGCTCGTGGCCATGGACCCGACGCCGAACCGGATGGGTCATCCCGCCCGGATCGCGTACGTCTTCCTGCAGATGCCGCAGAACTCGTTCCTGGCCGTGGCCATCATGTTTGCCGAGAGCCCGCTCTATCAGCACTACGTCACGCTCGGATCGCCATACGGGATCCTGGCCCTTGACGACCAGCGCCTGGCGGCGGGAATCATGTGGTTCTTCGGCGACGTAATCTTCCTCGTTGCGATGCTGGCGGTCATGGCCGCCTGGATGCGCAGCGAGTCGCGTTCCACCGAGGCGGCCGACCGACGGACGGATCTCGAGCGGGCGGCCCTGCGCGAGCGCGAGGAAGCATTGCGGCTGCGACGCGCCGAGGTGGCTCCCGATCAGGCCGGAGGGGAGGCCTCGATCAGCGAGCGGTAACGTTCCGGGTCGACATTGCCGCCGCTGATCACGGCGACCACGGTCCCCTCGAGGCGTTCGAGGCCCAGCTCGGCGGCATGGTGGACCGCGGCGGCCAGCGACAGCGCGCCAGAGGGTTCGACGATGAGGCGCGCCTGCTCCGCCGCGAGGCGCATCGCGCTGGCAATCTGGGCCTCCGTGATGGTGACGATCCCGTCCAGCAGCCGCGACAGGTGCGCGAAGGGTCGCCGGCCGATGGACTGGGTTCGCGTTCCATCAGCGATCGTCCGGGCGGTCCTGGCCCCCTCCCAGCGGACGATCCGGCCGGCTTCCAGTGAATCGGCAGCGTCGGCGGCGAGCTCCGGCTCGACGCCAATGACACGGGCGGCCGGGCGCAGGGCTCGAACTGCGGCTGCGACGCCGCTGGCGAGTCCTCCCCCACCAACCGGCACGAGGACGAGCGCGAGGTCGGGCACCGCCTCGGCGATCTCGAGGCCGCAGGTACCCTGGCCGGCAATCACCCGGTCATCGTCATAGGGCGGGATGAGCACGAGGCCGCGCTCCCGGACGAGGCGGTCGGCCATCTCCTCGCGCGCGCCGCTCTCCACGGCCACGGTCACGATCTCCGCGCCGTCCGCGGCAACTCGCGCACGCTTGACCGCTGGCGCGTCCTCGGGCATGACGATCGTCGCGTGGATACCCAGCAGCCGGGCAGCCCGGGCGACGCCCTGGGCGTGGTTACCGGACGAGTGCGTGACGACGCCGCGAGCGCGCGATTCCGCATCGAGCTGGGCCATGGCGTTGTAGGCCCCGCGGATCTTGAACGCACCGATCGGCTGGAGCGACTCGGCTTTCAGCAGGAGTCGCGGGGGACCGGCGGCGTATTCGACCAGCGGCGTTCGGAGCGCGATCCCGTCGAGCCGAAGGGCCGCGGCGCGAATGTTGTCGATGGTGACGAGTGGCTCCTCGTCATCGCCCAGCGGTTTCCCCCTGGTCGGGTCGAGGACCACGAATCGCGTCACCTCGGGCCGGATCTCGCGCAGTCGATGCAGGTGGCAGCCCACGGAATGGCCTCGAGGCGGGCAGGCGCGATCGGCTTGCCGCACGATCGGCAGGTCCCATATGTCCCGTCGTCGAGGTGAACGAGGGCCTCCTCCACGAGTGTCAACTGCGCCCGCTCGTGATCGCGAAGGGCGAGGTCACGCTGCTGCTCGAAAACGTGGGTGGCCGCGGCCGCCTGGGACCCATAGGTCATCTGCCCCGGACCCTCGATCGGCTCACCCAGGGATTCACGGAGACGTGTGGCCTCGGCCTCGATGACGGCGCGGGTGGCGGCGAGATCGACGGTGTCGGGCATGGGCGGATGGTATCCCGTGCGGACGGTTCGGGCACCGACCAAGGGCCGGTCGCCCTGCTCAGCGAGTCACGCCGGTCGCGGCGCCGCCCGACAGGCGATGGGCCAGGAATACGGGGATGACGCTGAGGAGAACGAGAACGAGGGCGACGACATTGACCACGGGCAACTCCGTCGGGCGCTGGATCGCGGCCAATATCCACATTGGGATGGTCTGGGTGCCGGCGCCCGCGGTGAAATTGGTGACGATCACCTCATCGAAGGAGAGGGCGAAGGCGAGCAGCCCACCCGACAGCAGGGCCGTCCGCATCCCGGGCAGCGTCACGCGCCGGAACGTCCGCCAGCTGTCGGCACCAAGGTCGGCCGATGCCTCCTCGGGTGAGCGTGGCAGGCGGCGGAGCCGGGCGATCACGTTGTTGTAGACGACGACGACGCAGAACGTCGCGTGGCCGATGATGATGGTCAGCAACCCGAAGTCGATCCCGAACGTGACGAAGGTCGTCCGCAGGGCGACGCCGGTGACCACGCCCGGCAGGGCGATCGGCAGGACCAGCAGGAACGAGATCGATTGCCGCCCGAAGAAGCTGTAGCGGTGGACCGCAAGTGAGGCCAGCGTGCCAAGGACGAGGGCGATCGCCGTCGCCGCAAATCCTGCCAGCAGCGAGTTGACGACGGCTCGGCTGACCGCTGGATTGGCGACCGCCTGCTCGAACCAATAGAGGGTGAAACTCGTCGGAGGCCAGACGAGCAGGCGGCTCGAGTCGAAGGCATAGATCCCGAGGATGACCAATGGCAGGTAGAGGAAGCCGAGCACGAACCCGCTGACCAGGCGAAGCGCGATCCGAACGAGGCGTGATTCAACCATCGCCGCGGCTCACAGCGACTCGAAGGCGCCGAGGCGCCGGGCGATCAGCAGGTAGACGGTCATGATGACGATTGGCAGGAGCGAGTAGCCGGCCGCCAGCGGCAGGTTGCCAAGGCTCGAATTGTCGTAGATGACATTGCCGATGAACTTCGCGTCCGCGACCAGGTCGGGTGTGATGTAGTCGCCCAGGGTCAGCGAGAACGTGAAGATCGACCCCGCGACGAGGGCGGGGAAGGTGAGGGGCAGGATGACGCGCCGGAAGGTCGTGCCACCCCGTGCGCCGAGATCCGCGGACGCCTCCAGGAGCGAGTTCGGGATCCGTTCGAGGCCCGCGTAGATGGGCAGGATCATGTACGGAAGCCAGAGGTAGCTGAGCACCAGCCACGCGTTGGCGATCTCGTCGAGGCCCGGCCCTGCGATCCCGAACGGCGCGAGGACCCATTCGAGCAGCCCCTTGCCCTGCAGGATCGT
>JBDSJV010000067.1:0-3353 GCA_039917225.1 Candidatus Limnocylindrales bacterium | reverse complement strand
TCCGTAGGCACCTTCTGCCGGGGCGGAGCCGGGGAGCCGTGAGGCGCCAAGAGCAGTAAGAGTCCTCGTTGGCCCCGACCGAAAGTCGGGGCCAACCTTTGCCCCGCTTGCCTTACGACGGGCCCCGGCAACGCGCCGCTACACCCCGATCCCGGCAGAGTCAGGCCAGAGGACGAGCGGCCGACCGGAGCTGTTCGCTGGTAGCAACGCTGGTAGCACTAGGGGCGCACATCCCCGGATTCTCGCCCTGAACGCATGGCCGGGTCGTGCGTGAAACGGCCGCCAACGGACCCACGTAAACGCTACCGGGAAGCCTGCAAAACCTCTATTCAGCGGTTCGAATCTGCTCGTCGCCTCCACACCCACCGGGCCGGATTGCTCAGCTCGCATCCCGGGAGATCTGGCATGGTGACGCTCCCACCCCACGATGCGTCCGCGTTCCGCTACGCTGCGAGAGCCGGAGTGGCGGAACGGCAGACGCAGCCGACTTAAAATCGGCAGCCCGCGAGGGCGTGAGGGTTCGACTCCCTCCTCCGGTACCAACGAGCGACGACCCGGCGTTGCCGGTCCGCTGCGAGAGCGCCGACGGCGCCCGCCGGGTTACGAGCGCCCGAACAGCGCGCCGAGTCCCTTGGCCTTGCGCGCTGGGGCGCTCGAGCCGGGAAGGCCGGCCAGGCGCGCGGCGAGACGCCCGAGTGCCTCCGCGGCCGGCGTTCTCGGGGCGCCCTGGACGATCGGGATGCCCTCGTTGACGCCCTTCAGGAATGCGAACGAGTCGTAGGGGATCGTTGCGCTGACTCTGGTTCCGAGGGCCTCCTCGATGTCCGCGGAGCGCAGGAGCTCGCGTGCGAAGATCGTGTTCAGGACGTACGACACCTCGGTGCCGCCGCTGCCCCTCGCCTCGAAGAGCTCGCTCAGCGCGTGGACCGACTTGATCGCCGGGAACTCCGGTGTCAGGACGACCACGAGATCTGTCACGCGAGTGAAGGCGGCCTCGGTCCGGGCGTCCAGGATCGAGCCGAGGTCGGCAACGACCAGCTGGAAGGCCGCCGTCGCGGTCGAAAGCAGGGTCGAGATGTCCGCCGGCGTGATCGTCGATGCCGCTTCCGGCGTCGCCGGGGCGCTGAGGAGCTGGAGACCTGATCCGTGTCGATCGAGGGCCGCACCGAACAGCGCCGGGTCGTGAAGCGTGATCTCGTCGCGCATCAAATCGGTCACCGTCAACCGGGGGACCATGTTGAGGTGCGTGGCCGCCTGGCCGAACTGGGTGTCGAGGTCCAGCAGGGCAACCGCCCCGGGTACCTGAGCCGCGAGCCAGGTCGCGATGTTCACGGCGATGGTGGTCGTCCCGGCTCCACCCTTGGGCGAGAAGATGCCGATGATCCGCCGCTGACTGCCGTCGCGAATCGTCGTGTCGACGTGGTCCGGGTTCCTGAGGTCACGAGAGCGGATGAACCTGAGGGCCAGCGCCTCCGCCCGGGCATCCAGTTCGAGGACGTCGAACGGCCGGGCGACGACGTCGTCCGCTCCCGCCTCAAGGAGGTCGATGCGGTCCTCCACGTCATCGGACGAGATCACGCACAGGACGGGCAGAGCCGCGAGGCCCTTGGCGCCGCGGATCTGCGTGCACGCCGCCACCGCAGCGGCGACGGCGCCGGGCTCGTCGAGGACGAGGACCTGGATTCCGGCGGTCGCCGGCACCGACGCAAGGGCGGTCGCGAGGTCGACGACCGTGGTCTCGTGGCCCGACGAGTCGAGGGCGTCCTTGACGACGGAGTCGCCGCCGTCCGAGATGAGCAGGATCTGGCTTGCAGCCAAGCGTGACCTCCAGGCGAGGCGGAACGGATTGATGGTCGCGAAAACGATACCGTGAAGTCGGTCAGCACGGCGGCCCCTGAGGATACAACGGCCACCCGTGGTAGACTCCCGGCCGGCCTTTCCGTTCCGCGCCCGTTGGGCAGCGGGGCACACCCATTGGAAGGAGATTGACGGCCCATGCGCCGATATGAACTGATGCTCGTGATCCGGCCCGATGCGCCGGACGACCGGATTGCTGCGATCGTGGATCGCGCAACCAGTCAGATCACCGCCGAAGGCGGACAGATCATCAAGGTGGCCCCCTGGGGCCGCCGCCGGCTGGCCTACCCGATTGACGGCCACCGCGAGGGCTCGTATCACATCGTGTTGTTCGAGGGCGCGGCGGGCACGATCGCCGAGCTCGAGCGAACCCTCATGATCACCGAGGAAGTCCTTCGCCACCTGGTCATTCGCCAGGAGCGGCCGACTCGAGCCCGTCGCGACGATGGTTCAGAAGACCTCGACGACACCGACATTCCATCCGGCGATGATGTTGAGGACGAGGACGACGATTCCGAGAGAATCGACGAGTCCGAGAGCGAGGCGGCCCCGGCCGCCATCGACTGAGAGGAGTCACCGATGGCTGCCCTGTGCAAGATCCAGATCATCGGCAACCTCGGGCGAGATCCCGAGCTCCGCTACACCCCGAACGGCCGCCCCGTCGCGACCTTCAGCGTTGCCGTCAACCAGGCAACGAAGAACCAGACCACGGGTGAATGGGTCGAGGCGACGGACTGGTTCCGGGTCTCGGTCTGGGGCGATCGCGCCGAGCGTTCCGCGGAGAATCTGCGAAAGGGGAGCCGCGTCTTCGTTGACGGCCGGTTCCGGACCCGCGAGTACGAGACCAATGACGGCCGCAAGGGGATGTCCCTCGATGTCAGTGCCGACAATGTCGTCGGCCTCGACAAGCGCGACCAGGAGGGCGGCTTCTCGGGCGCACCCGGCGCGGCTGGGCCAGGCCAGAGCCAGGCCCAGGGCCAGGGCGGAGCGCCTGGCATCGACGACACGGAAATCGACGAACTTCCGTTCTGATCACGACTCGACCCCCAGCGCCCTGACCGGGCGCCACCAGGAGACCCAGCACCATGCCACCACCTCGCACCTCACGTAAGAAGGACGAATACCGGGACCGGCGTCGTCGGAAGGTGTGCTCGTTCTGCGCGGACAAGACCGTGCAGATCGACTACAAGGAGGTCAATCGCCTCCGCCGCTTCCTATCCGAACGCGCCAAGATCGAGCCGCGCCGTAAGACCGGCACATGCGCCGGGCACCAGCGCGAACTGTCGGTGGCGCTCAAGCGGGCCCGGATCGTGGCCCTGCTCCCGTACGCACCCCAGCACCTTCGACCATAACCAGGACTCTGTCAGCGGCGATCGACCGATGACCTCGATCGCGTCGCGTACCGGCATCCTGGGAGCCTGATCGTGGATCTCGTCATCCTGTTCGTCTCGTTCCTGCTCATCCTGGCAGGGGCGGAACTCTTCACCAACGGGATC
>JBDSJV010000066.1:0-2897 GCA_039917225.1 Candidatus Limnocylindrales bacterium | reverse complement strand
CCTTTCTGGCCGTCGTGGCGCGCGGGCGGGTGGGGCTGCGCATGCGGGTTCCTGAGCGCGGCGGCGTAACCATCCTGACGCTCGAGGCGGGCGACATCGTGGGTTGGTCGGCCATCGTGGCCCCCTACCGAGCGACCACCAGCGCCACCACCCTGGAGACGACTGAACTCGCAATTATCGATGCCGAAACCCTCCGCAACCTCCTGGCCGACGACTGCGAGCTGGCCGCGGCATTGCTGCCGCCAATCCTCGACACCGTGGTCAGGCGCCTCGGGGCTACGCGAGTCCAGCTCCTTGACCTGTTCCGGGGCAGTGAGATCAACGCGTGGTGATCGACGATCTTTCGTTCCTCCCGCGCGAACGCTTCGATGACTTCGTGGCTTCCCTCGCCAACGGCGGCCGCCGGGTGATTGGCCCGACCCTGGACGACGGCGCCATCGTCATGGCCGGCATCGAAGGTGCCGATGACCTTCCGGCTGGCTGGACCCTGGACAGCGCCCCGGGCCGCGTCGTGCTCTCGCGACTGCCTGATGGACCCGGCGCTCGGCGCGTATTCCAGTACCCGGTGTCGGGCGACGGGATCAAGCAGATCACGTTTCCAAGCCGCGTTGACAGCCTGGCCATTGAAACGACACCCGAAGGCGGGACGGCCGTCCGTGTGGTGGCACAGCCCGAGGTCGAGCCGGTTGCGATCCTCGGCGCCCGTGCCTGCGACCTCGCCGCCCTCGCGGTTCATGATCGCGTCCTCATCGAAGGACCGGCGACGGATCCTGACTATGCGTCACGCCGCAAGGATCTCCTGATCGTCGGCCTCGAATGTGCCGTAGCCGGCAGCACCTGCTTCTGCGCGACGATGGGGACCGGCCCGGAGGTGACGACGGGTGCCGACCTGGTCTTGAGCGAGCTCGATGACGGCTTCGTCGTCCGCAGTACCACCGCGGCCGGCGAGCGCCTCCTCGCCGAACTCAGTCTCGCCCCGGCCACCTCCGAGGTGGTCGGTCAGGCGGCTGCCCAGGTCTCGGCGACCCGCGCCACCATGGGTGACGGGGCGATTCCTGACCGCGCTCGCGAGCTGCTGCTCGCCAACCTGGAGCACCCGCGCTGGGACGCCATCGCCGAGCGATGCGTGTCGTGCGCGAACTGCACCCTGGTCTGCCCGACGTGTTTCTGCACCGGCCAGGTGGTCCAGTCGGGGATGGATGGGCGGGCTTCTACGTCGGTCCGGTCGTGGGATTCCTGCTTTACCGAGGGATTTGCCCAGGTGGCCGGGGGGAACTTCCGGTCACGCCCGCGCGACCGCTACCGCCAGTGGCTCACCCACAAGTTCAGCACCTGGTGGGACCAGTTCGGGACATCTGGTTGCGTGGGATGCGGACGGTGCATCGCCTGGTGCCCGGTTGGGATTGACGTCCGACAGGAGCTGACCGCCCTCGCCAACTCGTCGGTTCCGCTCCCTGACTTGCTGTCAGGGCTTCCGCTCGTGGAGCAATCGAGGGCTCCTGGCGCCGCCGATGTCACGCCGGTCGGCCTGCCGGAAAATCCACTTGATTTCGTCGAAGCGACCGTGAGCGAGGTTCGCCCCGAGACCGCCGACACCACGACCCTGCGCCTGACCACCGCCGACCCGGGCCTGCTGCGGGGCCTCCCAGGACAGTTCGTGATGGTCGCCGTCCCGGCCTTTGCGATCCCGCCGATCTCGATTTCTCGCTATCACCCCGATGGGATCGAGTTGACGATCAGGTCCGCGGGAGCCGCCACGAGCTTCCTGACGCGCCTGCGACCTGGGGCGACGCTCGCGCTGCGTGGGCCACTGGGTCGCCCATGGCCGCTGCACGACGCCGAGGGCCGCGACGTGGTCATCGTTGGGGGCGGGATCGGGCTCGCGCCACTGCGACCGGTCATCGATGCGATCGCCCGCGACCGCGATCGCTACGCCGACGTTCGTCTGTACATCGGAGCCCGAACGCCGCGTGACCGCGTGTTCGTCGAGGAGATCGACGCCCTGGCCGCCAGGAACGACATGATCGTGCGGGTGACCGTCGATCGGGCCGGGCCAGAGTGGCTCGGCCGGGTGGGAATCGTCACCCAGCTATTCAGCTCGGTCGTGGGTACCGGTGCCGACGCAACCGCCTTCGTCTGCGGCCCGGAGCGAATGATGGGGGCGACGGCGGAAACGCTCGGGGACCTCGGCGTGCCCCCGGAGCACCTGTGGCTGACGCTCGAGCGGCGGATGGAGTGCGGCGTTGGACTGTGCGGCCACTGCCAGATGGGCTCGCGGTTCGTCTGCCGCGACGGGCCCGTGTTCAGCGTTGCCGAGCTTGGGTCCACGCTGCGGATCGAGGGACTCTGATGGATGTCGGGGTTCGCACCGCGGTCACGACTCTTGCCCACGGGACGGCGCCGCATCGGCCCCGGATCGGAGTGGTGAAGTTCGCGTCGTGTGATGGCTGCCAGTTGACCATCCTCGATCTAGAGGACGACCTGCTCGAGATTGCCGAGCGCTTCGAGATCGTCGAATTCGCCGAAGCCACGTCGCGCCGGTCCTCGGGCCCGTTTGACATTCTGCTGGTGGAGGGCTCGATTTCCACGCCAGAGCAGGTCATTGAGATCGCCCGTCTCCGAGCGGAGGCCCGCCGCCTCGTCGTGATCGGAGCCTGCGCGACGGCCGGTGGAATCCAGGCCCTGCGGACCGCCGCCGAACACGAAGCGTTCCGAGAAGCTGTCTACCCGGTGCCCGCCTATGTCGACTCGCTGGCGACCGCACATCCGGTTGCCGATTACGTCCAGGTCGATGCCGAACTCCGCGGCTGTCCGATCGACCCAGGGCAGCTGCTCGAGTTGCTCACGAGTCTCAGCGTCGGGCGACGACCGCAGCTCCCTGATCAGGCCGTCTGCCT
>JBDSJV010000065.1:0-4118 GCA_039917225.1 Candidatus Limnocylindrales bacterium | reverse complement strand
CGGTTCGGGATCCAGGGCGGTTGCGCCGAGGCCGGAGAGTTGACACGCCCGCAAGCTGAGCGTGAGCGTACACCGCGCCTGAACGCTGGGCGTGCGTATCCGCCGCGCCTGAACGCTGGGCGTGCGTATCTCCCGATCGGGTGACCCTGACTGACCGGCCTGCACGGCGGGCGTGCGAAATCGCCCCGAGCAGGGCTCCCTTGGGCGGATCTGACCGCCTGGCGTGCAGCTTTCCGGCGTGGGCTGGCCTCCGGCTCGAGATACACACGCTGAACGTTCACCGACCCCGGGGCCGAACGGACGGCGTCGGGTCCGGGATCCGGAGCGGCTGAGCGGACCGGGGGTCCGGGATCTGATGCGGGAACGCGGTAGATCGGACTGGCAGTCCGGTCAATGCCAGATCCGGGGCGCGAGGGACGCGATTCGGGTCGGAAACCGGTCGCCCAGTCCGGAGTGCGACAGTTCGTGCGCAGAATCCGGACCACGGGACCGGCCCCGTGCGTAGCATCGGGCAAGGGCGCGGCCCTCCCGGTGGAGGCCCCGAGAGCGTCAGGCAGCACGACCGGGCGTGAGGCCAGGGCGATCGAAGGCGACCCCTCGATCGCGCATGGAAACCCAGGCATCGTGGCCGATGACCAGGTGATCGAGGACGTTGATGTCGAGCAGGCGGCCCGCGGCCAGCGCCTCGGCGGTCAGGTGCAGGTCATCGGGCGATGGCGTGGGATCGCCGGACGGATGGTTGTGGACCAGGATGATCCCGGCCGCGGTGAGCCGGACGGCATCCCGGAACAGCTCGCCGATCCGGACGACTGAGGCGCTCAGGTTCCCCTGGTAGGCCGTGACCACCCGCTGAACGACGTTCCGGGTATTGAGGATCACGACCCGCAGCTCCTCGCGCTCGAGACCTCCCATCTGGAGGACCAGTCGATCGGCGACATCGCCGGGTGATCGGACGGCCCAGCGCGCCGTCGGCCAGTCGGCCAGGAGGCGACGACCCAGCTCGAACGACGCCTGCAACTGGGCTGCCCGGGCGACGCCGACACCCGGAATGGACTCGAGCTCGGGGCCGGATGCCCTGGCCAGCCCGGTGAGCCCCTCGAACTGGGCGATCGCGTCCTCGGCCAGGTTCAGCGCCGAGCGGCCACGCGAGCCAGATCCCCACAGCAGCGCGATGAGCTCGGCCGAGGTCAGGCCCGCGGCGCCACGAACCTCCATCCGTTCCCGGGGTCGCTCTTCGGCCGGCATCTCGCGAAGGGTCCGGCCCGGCGTGCTGCGCGGTGGCTGCGACATCGAGCGACTCCAGTTCGGGGGCGACCGCTGCGAATTGGGTGCCCCGGGCCCGAACGACGGAAGCCCGCCGATTCCCCCCGCCATCCGGACCCGAGGACACTGCGGAGCCTATCGGGCGGCACTAGCCGTTCGATCGACGCCCGCTGCACCGGACCTCATCGAGCACCGGGCTCACCCCAGGAGTGCGCGCTCCGCGATGATCAACAGGAACGCGTTGAAGGTCGCGTGCAGCCCGATCGAGGCCCACAGCGACCCACGACGATCGTAGACCCAGCCCAGGACCAGCGCGACCGGGAGGCGCCCCACGGCGGCGACGACGGCCACGCCGAGTCCTGCGCCGAAGCTGTCCGCGGATTGGTCGATGACGTGGATGAGCGCGAACAGCACCCCCGAGCGGACGATCGCGGTCATGGGTCCGGCCATCCGTCGCCAGGCCGTCAGGGTGAAGCCACGGAAGAAGAGCTCCTCGTAGAAGGGTGCGATCACGGCGCCACTCAGCAGGTTGAGAAGGAGTCCGCCAGTCGATCCGGTGGGAGGCAGCGGCGAATCAGGTTGCTGGCCGATCAGGTTCACGAGCACGAGCACCACCAGCCCCGTGGCAAGCACCACCGGTCCCGCCAGAACGGCACCCCAGGCGAAGTCCCGGAGGGCCGTTGCGTCGAGACGCCGGACACCCATGTCCGACCAGCTGAGCGAGTCGGAACCGACGACCATCAGCCGGACCAGGCCGAGGACCACGAGTGCCTGGATTCCGATCCCGAGCAGTGTCAGTACGGGGCCCTCCGGCCGGATCCCGAGAAGTTGCAGCGGCGTCAGGACGACCACCGCCGCCAGGTACCAGCCGGCGACGACCGCGATGAAGGTGAGGATCGGCGATGGGCCCGCGTACGCGAGGCCGGCGGCCCGTCGCTCCAGCGCCTGCGAACCGCCCAGGAGGAGCAGGGCGACCAGCAGTCCGGCAACACCGACGATGAAGAGAACGATCCCGGCCGGGCTCCGCCCGGCCATGAATCCGACGAATGCGGCCCCGACCGCGAGTAGGAGCAGCACCCATCCCGCCACGAACAGGCCCGGGGCGCTCCGGCCCTCGATGGTGAAGTGGGTCAGCCCGACCCGAGGTCGCGAGGACGGTGCCGATTCAGGGTCCGGCTGGGGATCCGACATCGGTTCGAGTTCGGCGCCTGGCGCCACACCACCGGGTGCCGCCGGGTCCGGCCTGGAGCCCGTCAAGACTCGGCGATCGGACCGCTGGGACGGGCGCCGGGGGTCCGTGAACTCGGCCGCGCGGTCGAGGCCCGGATGGCGGGCCGACCGACGGTCGGTGCGTCGCCGGCCTCGAGCGCCTCCCGGGTCGCCGTCACGATCTTCGGCGTCGCCGAAGCCACGACCTCGGGGCGTTCGAAATCACGTCCACACCAGGCGCACAGCGACCAGTCGAGGCCCACGAGCTTCGAGCAGTTCGGGCAGACCCGGTTGAGTCGGGTCCGGCAGGTCGGGCAGATGATCCACTCGTCATGGACGGTCCGATCGCAGGTCGGGCAGTGCGCCACCGCCTCGATCTCGGCCAGCATTGCCTCCTCGGCAAGGTTGCGCTCGTAGATCTCGCCGATCCGTTCCTGGGGTCTGACGATCCGATAAGCGAAGATCGCGAGGGGAAACAGCACCGGGGTGAACACGATGATGAAGGCGGCCGCGAGATACGGCGCGATCGGGTTCTCGGTTCGAAGCTGCATGTCCCGGAAGGCCCAGTAGGCCGCCGCCAGCCACAGGACGACCCAGTAGATCACGACGATCTGGAAGCCGAACTTGACGACCGGGTTGTTGAAAATCGAGCCGATCGCGCTGCCGATCGTGTTGAGGATCTGATCCATCCGTCGGGCGGAAGCCTCCGTGCGAGGGGATTACCGCGGCCGGGCCGCGGTAACCGGGGCAGTGTACCAGCGTCCCCCGCGGCCACCGGCGGGGAGGCCAATCAGCGACGGGCGCGATCGACCATGGCGGGCCGGAGTGTGAAACCCGACGATCAGGTCGCGGTCCGCTCCGAGCTCGGGGCCACGGCGAGGACACCTCCGACGATCAGAACCAGCGCGGCCACGGCACCGACCAGCGAGCCGAACGCGCTGCCGAAATCCCCGACGACGTACGGCCACAGGATGCCCAGCAGGAGCGACCCACCAACGAGCCCGAGCACGCCCGATCGGATCCAGGTCGGGATCCGGTTCGGCAGGATTGCCACGACGGTGGTCACGATGAGGAGCGCCAGGATCGGCAGGTTGGCGAGGGAGGCGAACCCCCAGCTGCTCGTGTAGTCGGCGATCCCCGGAGCCCACGGCAGCAGGAAGCTCATCGCTCCGACCCAGCTGCCGGCGAGAACCAGCCACCCTGCCAGCGTCTTCGGTGCCTCGCCGGGCAGGTCCGCGAGGAGCGGGGCGCGTCCGGGCGTCGGGACGGGTGCGTGCGCAACGACGGCCGGAGGCTCCGGCGCCTGACTCGCCGCGGGAACCTCACGCACCTCGGGCGCGGCGGCTCCCTCAGGCGATACCGGCGGCACCGGTGACGCGGCCGCGCCTGATGCCGCGCCACAACTCGGACAGAAGTTAGAGCCCGGCGGGACCGGCCTCCCGCATTCCACGCAGGGAACTGCACCGCTGAACATCTCGCGCCCCCCTCGGTTGCCCGTCACACCCGGGCCGTATCTCAGGGTCGCAGATGTTGGCCGCCTCGGGAAGCCCGGACTGTCAGGTCCGCGCCGCGTTGGGCGCCGTGCTGGGCGCCGTGCCTCGTTCCTGATGCCGACTCATGTCGGCGGTCCAGGCGACAGCGCGCCA
>JBDSJV010000064.1:0-4366 GCA_039917225.1 Candidatus Limnocylindrales bacterium | reverse complement strand
GACGATGATTGCCGCCGCGACGCTCCTGTGGGCGGTCGAGGTCGTGATCGCCAAGCGACTGCTCGGCGCCGTGCCATCCGGCATCGTTGGCGCCGGCCGACTGGGCATCGGCCTCGTCGTTCTCATCGGCTACCTGGCAGTGACCGGCAGGCTCGGCTCGATCGCGGCGCTGACCACGGTCCAGTGGGCGTGGGCCCTGGGGACGGGCGTCCTGCTTTCCGCCTACGTCGCGACCTGGTTCGCGGCCCTGAAGCGGGCGCCGGCGAGCCTCGTCACCGCGGTCCTCGTCGTCGGCGCGCCGATCACCGCGACGCTGCAGTTTATCCAGAAGGGCACGCTACCCGCGACCCCGGTCCTGGCGGGCGAGATCCTCATTCTGGCTGGGGCGATCGCCCTGGCGGTGTACGCCACCCGGATGTCAGCGCGGACCGCCGCCTCCGGAGCCTGAATGAATCCCGGCTTGGCCGGGCCTCCTGTGCCGGCTGCACGGGTGCGTCCTCAGCGGCCAATTCGCCCCGTCCCGGGCCCGATCCGGTTCGCTCGCTATGCGTTCGGCCCGAATCGGCTCGGGTACTGCGGGCCAGACGCGTCCCAGGAACTGTTCGAGTCGGCAACGAACGGGGGAGATGACGCCGGCCTGCGGCATCTCGCGCGTGACTTCGAGGGTGCCTGGCCGTACCTGGAGCTCATCGCCGGGGCGAACGGCGTTCCTGACCCGCTCCACCCCCGTGTCGTGGAGGCCTACTGGCTCGGAAACGACCTCCTGGAGGCGGTGAAGCCGGCGGCCCTCGGCGAGTCGCTCGAGGCCCGATTCCGGCCCCGCCTCCGGTCCGGCGTCTGGCGCTGGATGGCGGAGACACCGGAGGCCGGCGCCGTACCGGTCCATGCCTTCCACGTCCTCGACGTCTTCCCGAAAGTCGGCCTTCTTCGCGGCGGGGAGGGCGACGGCGTCCTGCGCGTGATGGATTCGTGCCGGATTCGCTGGGGTCGTGTCCTCGAGCGCGATGGCGACTGGCTCGTTGTCTCGACCGTGCCGTTGGAGCTTGCCGAGGGCCAGCTCGTCCTCGGGTCGCCGCGCCCTGAACGCATCCGGGCCTGGTGGGACGGTGCATCGTTCCTCGATTCGGCCGAGCCCGGCGACGCGATCTCGATCCATTGGGACTGGGCCTGCGAGCGGCTGGATGCCAGTCGACTCGCTGCCCTCATCTCCTGGACTCGCCGCGAGTTGACCATCGCAAACCGCTCGATCTGAGCCGGTGGGGCCGAAGGTCCCGGGCGCGAGGTGCCGTCCGCCGAGCGGATCGGGACTCTCGGCACTCATGCGCACATGCGCATATGACCGATGCTCCAGTCATGGACGAAATCACGATCCTGCAGGCCGAGATCCTCAAGGTTCTCGCCAGCCCGCGTCGACTCGAAATCCTCCGTCGGCTCGCCGACGGGCCGGTGGACGTGGGGCGCCTCGCAGCCGAAATCGACGCCAGTCAGCCGAACGTCTCCCAGCACCTCGCGGTGATGCGAGCAGTCGGTCTGGTCGAGGCGGAGCGCGACGGGCGAGAGATCCACTACCGGCTCACCGACCCGGACGTGATTCGGGCCTGCGACCTCATGCGTGAAGTCCTCGGCCGCCGCCTGACGCGGCTTGGCGAACTCGCAGCACCAGCGCAACCGGCCGACTCCGGCTCGCGATCAGCACCTCGTGACCTCGCAACCGCACGCTCGTAGAAGGAGCAATCCGTGGATGAGTCAATGAACCTGGTCCTCTTCTCGGGGACGGACGACAAGCTCAACGCTTCCGCCGTCCTCATCGCCGGCGCAGCGGCGCTGGGAAAACCGGTCAACGTCTTCCTCCAGTACTGGGCGCTCGAGGCCTTCCGGCGCGACCGGATCGATCGCGACCACGGTCTCGCCCCGGAGGCGGGCGACGAGGGCCGCCAGCACGTCGATGCCCTTCGCGAGGCCGGCCAGGCGAGCTGGGCCGAGACGATGCGCCAGGCCAAGGAGCTGGGCGGCGTCGACATCCAGGCCTGCTCGCTGTCGATGGAGCTGCTCGGCATTGAAGAAACCGACCTCGACCCGCTCGTCGATGGCGTCGAAGGCGTCACGTCCTTCTACCTGAACGCCGGCGACGGTCAGATGGTCTTCATCTAGTCCCAGGTCAATCGATCGAGTTCGCTCGATCCGTGAGGAGTTGAGTCGTGGAAGCTCTCGAGATCACAACCCAGGTGGATGCCCGCGGGCTGTCCTGCCCGATGCCGATCGTCCGGACGGCCCAGGCCGCCAAGCCCCTCGCATCCGGCGCGGTCATCGAGGTCCTCGCCACCGACCCGGGGTCCGTCAAGGACTTCACCGCGTGGTGCCGATCCACCGGCAACACCCTCGTTGAGCAGACCGCGGATGGCGCGGTCTACCGCTTCGTCATCCGCCGAAAGTGAGGCACGATCCAATGACCATGACAGCTGAACGACCGATGGCGGATCCGGTGGCAGCAGCCATCGCCGATGTCGAGGGCCTCACGGGGCCCGAGGCGGAGGCAACCGCCGAGGAGCCGAACAAGCTCCACGACATCCTGCTGATCAACTACAGCGGTGAACTGGAGAAGGTCTGGGCGACGATGCTCCTGGCCTCGACCGCCGGCGCGATGCAGGTTCCCTGCCGCGTGTTCGTGACCTTCTGGGGACTCCAGAACTTCGTCAAGGACGAGAAGCGCGTCACCGGCAAGAACTGGATGCAGAAGATGCTGTCCGTGATGTCACGACCGGGCATCAGCCACCGCCCGCTGTCCAAGATGAACTTCATGGGCATGGGCCCCTGGATGATGGGCACCCTGGCCAAGCAGATGAACAACATGAGCCCCAAGGAGCTCCTTGCCGTCGCCCAGGAGATGGGCGTCGAGTTCATCCCGTGCCAGATGACCATGGACATGTTCGGACTCACCCGTGACGACCTCATCGAGGGCATGGGCGAGCCGGTCGGCGCGGCAACGGTCATCGGCCTGATGTCCGAGGGCTCCTCACCACTCTTCATCTGATCAATCAATCGAGCGGGCCGCCCAACGGCCCGGGAAGGGACCATCCGATGATGGAAGGCACCGCAACCGCAACCGCAACCCGCACCATCGACGCCCGTGGCAGTTTCTGCCCGGGGCCGCTCATGGAGCTGATCCGCGGCATCCGTGAGGCCCAGGTTGGGGACATCCTGGCCGTCCTGTCGTCGGACAAGGGCTCCAAGTTGGACATCCCCAAGTGGATCGAGAAGGCCGGCCATCGGCTGATCTCCGTTGAGACTCGCGATGGCTTCGACGAGATCCTCGTTGAGAAGGCGCGGTAAGCGATGAACCGAATCCTCATCCTCGGCGGCGGCGTCGGTGGGACGCTGACCGCCAACCTCCTGTCGAAGAAGCTCAAGAAGCAGATCGACCGCGGTGACGTCGAAGTCACCGTGGTGGATGCGACCGGAGCCCATGTCTACCAGCCCGGGTTCATGTACATCGCCATGGGCGGCGAGCGGGCGGAGAAGCTGCAGAAGCCTGAGCGCGCGCTGCTCGACGATCGGATCCGGCTCGTCATCGGGACGGTCGATCGGATCGACGAGGAGGCTCAGACCGTCCAGATTGCGGACGGTCCGGCCTTGCCGTACGACCACCTGGTCATTGCCACCGGCGCCCGAATCCTGCCCGAGTCCATCGAGCACTTCGAGGCGGAGGCCCATCACTTCTATACCGCCGACGCAGCCCTGAAGCTGCGCCACGCGCTTGATGCCTTCACCGGCGGGAAGATCGTCATCGGCATCGCCTCGATGCCGTACAAGTGCCCGCCCGCACCGCTCGAGGTCTCCTTCCTCATCGAATCCGAGCTCCGCAAGCGCGGGCTCCGAGACAAGGCGGAACTCCATTACGCCTCGCCAATCGGTCGCGCCTTCACGATCGAGTCGGTCAGCGAGATGGCGACGCCGATCCTGGAGGAGAAGGGGATCGAGCTCCACACTTTCTTCAACGTCGAGACAATCGATCCGGAGCGCAAGGTCGTCCAGAGCCTCGAGGGTGAGGAGTTGCCGTACGACCTGCTCATCCTTGTGCCGCCCCACAAGGGTCAGCAGTTCTTGATGGACTCCGGCCTGGCGCCGGCGCCCGGGGGCTGGCTGCCAACCGACCGATTCACCCTGAAGGTGGGTGGCCGACCCAACGTGTACGCACTCGGGGACGCGACCGACCTGCCGTTGTCCAAGGCCGGGTCCACCGCGCACTTCGAGGCGCCGGTGGTGGTCGAGAGCATCGTCGCGGCGATCGAGGACCGGGCTCCGTCCGGTTCGCACGCAACCTACGAGGGCAAGGTCATGTGCTTCTTCGAGATCGGAGATGGCAAGG
>JBDSJV010000063.1:0-2922 GCA_039917225.1 Candidatus Limnocylindrales bacterium | reverse complement strand
CCCGGCTGCCACGGTGCCCGCCAGCGCTGGCGCGGACGCAGCCGCCACCGCGCCCACCGCAGCAGCCGCCGCGCCTACTGCCGCCGCACCGGCCGTCGCTTCGACACCCGCGACCGCTGCGTCTCTCGCGTTCCCGCCCGGAGCGGACGAGGTGCTCGTTCCGATGACCAAGATGCGCAAGGGCATCGCCGCGCAGATGACTCGTGCCCTCCTCGTGCCGCACGCCTACGTCCAGATGGAAGTCGATGTCTCCAATCTGGTGCGCTTCCGGGATCGCAACAAGAAGGACTACCAGGCGCGCGAGGGCATTTCGCTCAGTTTCGTGCCGTTCGTGGTCAAGGCGTCATCCGAAGCGCTGCGACGCAGCCCGACCTTCAACGCCCATTGGACCGACCAGGGGCTGATGGCGAAGCGCCATATCAACATCGGGATCGCTGTCGCCGTAGAGGGCGGCCTGATCGTGCCGGTCATCCGGGACGTGGATCAGCTCTCGATCTCCGGCCTCAACCACGCCATTGCCGATGTCTCCGAGCGGGCCCGGACCGGCAAGCTCCGCGTGGACGATTTCGGCGGCGGTACCTTCACCGTCGACAACACCGGCTGGCTCGGCACCAACATGGTCATGCCGATCATGAACGTGCCCGAAGTCGGCATCGTCACGATGGACCGGATCACGAAGCGACCGGTCGTCGTCGAGACGCCCGAGGGCGATGTGATCGCGATCCGGAGCGTCATGAACATGGTCCTGGGCGTCGATCACCGGGCCAACGATGGAGCGGGCGGCGCCGCGCTCCTCCGAGACATCAAGGCCTGGCTCGAGGCCGTCGGCCCCGACACGGCGATCTTCTAGGGCCTCATGTCTCGCGAGCTTCCGATCTTCGCGCCTCCGGGCTCCACCCACGGCCACCCGCCGGCCGAGGCCATCTCGATCGCCATGGGCGGCGCGGGGTTGGTCGGCCTTCCGGCTGCGGATGGCTCTGCGGCCCTCCGCCGGCACCCGGACTGGATCAAGGCGAGGATGCCGTCCGGCGACAACTACCAGGACCTGAAGCGGTCACTGCGGGACCTGAATCTCAATACGGTCTGCGAAGAGGCCCATTGCCCGAACATCGCGGAATGCTGGGATCAGCGGACGGCCACGATCATGATCCTCGGCGACACCTGCACCCGCGCCTGCGGCTTCTGCAACATCAAGACCGGCAAGCCGACCTGGTTCGATGACGACGAGCCGCGGCGCGTGGCCGAAGCGCTGGCGCCCCTGGGGCTGGAGCATGTCGTCGTGACGTCCGTTGCCAGGGATGATCTCCCCGATGGTGGAGCCGGGGTCTTCGCCGAGACGATCCGCCAGCTCCGGGCCCGCGTACCCGGCATGGGCGTCGAGGTCCTGATCCCGGACTTCAACGGGGAGGAGGCGCCTCTCCGAACGGTCATGGAGGCTGGCCCCGACATCCTCAACCACAACCTCGAGACCGTGAAGCGGCTGCAGAAGCCGGTTCGGAAGCGGGCTCGCTGGGATCGGACCCTCGGGGTCCTGGAGCGCGCAAAGGTCTATGCCGGCGAATACGGACTGGTTGCGCATACGAAGAGTTCGCTCATGGTCGGCCTCGGGGAGACGCGCGCCGAGATGACCGAGGCGTTCGCGGCACTGCGCGAGGTTGGCACCGACATCCTGACGATCGGTCAGTACCTGCGGCCGTCGCTCCAGCACCTGCCCCTGGAGCGCTACTACCATCCCGACGAGTTTGCGGAGATGAAGGCCGAGGCGCTGGCGCTCGGCTTCAAGCACGTCGAGTCAGGGCCGCTGGTCCGCTCCAGCTACCACGCCCGAGACCAGGTTCCCGGGGCGGAGCTCAAGGCCATGCGCCGTCAGGCGACGCTCGATGCCGCAGGCCGCGTCGTCCCGCTCGCCGGATGACGGTGCCGAGGTCGTATCCTTTTCGCTGATGGTCCGTCAACTTTCTCGCTCGATCCCGCTCGCTGAACTCCACTGCCACCTGGGTGCGGCCGTCACGCCGTCGATCATGTGGGGGATTGCGCACTCGCAGGGGATCAAGCTCCCGACCAAGGACTACTGGCAGTTCCGCGAGCTGATCACCGTCAATCCGCGGGCCACGAAATCCTTCGAGACGTACCTCCAGTTGTTCCACTGGACCGAGCTCATCCAGAGTTCCCCGCTGGCCGTGGAGCGAAGCGTCTACGAGGTCATCGGCGGCGCGTATCGCAAGAACAACGTGACGACGATGGAGCTGCGCTTCAACCCGATGAAGCGAAATCGGGGAGGGGAGCAGGACCTCGATCACATCATCGCGGCCGCCGTGCGAGGCATGGATCGGGCGTCGCTCGAGTACCCGGTCAAGCCGGGCCTGATCTTCTGCCTGGATCGAGCTTTTCCGTTCGAACTGAACGAGATCATCGCCGAGAAGGCCATCCTGTGGCGCGACCGTGGCGTGGTCGGGCTCGACATCGCGGGACCCGAGTCGGCGACCTTCCGCGTCGCCGACTACAGGAAGCTCTTCCAGCGCGCGCGCCGATATGGTCTCGGTCTCACGGTCCACACTGGGGAATCCGGCCCCATCGAGGAAGTCGCCCGGGTCGTGGAACTCCTGGAGCCGGACCGGATCGGCCACGGCGTCAAGGCCGCCTACGATCCCCGCGCGATGGCCATGATCCGGGAGCGGGGGATCGTCCTGGAGGTTTGCCCGACCTCGAATCTCAACACGAAGGTCGTGTCTGGCTGGGACGAGGTGCGCTGGATCTTCGACACGCTGCGCCGAAATGAGGTCCGCTTCGCCATCTCGACCGACGGCCCGGAGATGCTCAAGACGTACATCCGCGACGAACTGGCGACCCTCGGCCGGCTCGGGATCATGTCGGTCGAGGAGCAGGAGCAGGCTGCCGCCACGTCGATGGCGGCGTCGTTCG
>JBDSJV010000062.1:0-8709 GCA_039917225.1 Candidatus Limnocylindrales bacterium | reverse complement strand
CACGGGAAGTACGAGCAGCTCGGGGATCCCGAGACACTCTACGAACGACCGGCAACCGAGTTCGTGGCGAGCTTCCTCGGGATCAGCAACCTCCTCGGGGCGACGGTCGGCGAGCGCGACGGCGACTACCTCTCCGTCGTGCTGACCCACGGTGCCAGTATCCGGATCCCGGCCGCCCTGAAGGGCGACACGGCGCAGCTTCGGATCGGCGTTCGACCGGAGAAGATCCGGCTGTTCGCGGAGGGCCTCGCCGTCCCGGACCAGATGAACCGCCTGGAGGGCGAGGTCATCGACGCCTCGTATCTCGGCGCATCAACCAGCTACATCATTCGATCCAGGGGCGGCGAGCGGCTCACGGTGTTCGAGCAGAATCTCGCCCGGACCTCGCATGGATCGCTGCATCGTCCGGGTCAGCAGGTCCAGGTGACCTGGTCGCCGGATCACACCTTTGCCGTCCCGGGGGAGGGTATCCAATCGATCCCCGAAGCGATCAGTACCTGAGATCCCAGCGCAACCGGCATCGACCACACATCGAAGGAGGGCAGACAGCGTGAACGAATTCGAGAAGAAGATCACGGCGCCAGTCTCACGGCGAGTCTTCATCCATGGCGCCGGCCTGGCGGGCGCTGCGGCGTTCCTGGCAGCATGCGCCCCGGGCGGCGGTGCCACGACGGCACCGGGCGCGACCGTGACACCGACCACGGCACCCGGCGCCACCCCGGCCCCGACGCCGGAGCCGACACCAAAGACGATCAGCGGACCGCTGAAGTTCGCCAACTGGACCGCCTACATCGACCTCGTCGGCGCGGCCAGCGACGCCGGAGAGTACAGCCCGGGCTCGTCACCAGCCATCGAAGCGTTCAAGCAGAAATACGGCGTTGAGGTCGACTACGAAGAGAAGATCGACGACAACAACTCCTTCATCGCGACCATCAAGCCGGCACTCGTCGCTGGTCTGGCCACCGGCTGGGACCTGATCGTCATCACGGACTGGATGGCTGCCAAGGTCATCGCCAGTGGCTGGGCCGAGAAGCTCGACCAGAAGAACGTCCCCAACTGTGTCGCGAATCTTCGCGATCCGCTCAAGAACCAGGTCTGGGATCCGGGCAACGACTACCACTACTCATGGCAGTCGGGTATGACCGGCATCGGCTACAACACGACGGCCTACAAGGAGAACGGACTTGCAGATCCAACGAAGCTCGCCGACCTCTGGAAGGTGCCCCCGAACAAGCTGACCTTCCTGTCCGAATCGCGCGACACCTTTGGCCTGGCCCTCCTCAAGCTTGGCATCAAGGCCGATCCGGCGACCGTCACGGACGCCGACCTCCAGAAGGTCTACGACGATATCAAGCCCCTCGTTGACAAGGGCCTGCGGTTCACGGGCAACGACTACCTCCAGGACTTCGGCCAGAAGAAGGTCTGGGCCGCGATGGTCTGGTCGGGGGATCTCGCCTCGTCCGCCGGCGAGGACGACGTGTTCGTCTTCCCCGAGGAGGGGACGATGATCTGGACCGACAACATGCTCATCCCGAAGGGCGCCGCGAACAAGTACACCGCCGAGCTCATGATGGACTTCGTGTACGAGCCCGAGATCGCCGCGAGTATCGCTGACTGGATCTACTACGTATCTCCGGTCAAGGGCATCGGCGACCTGATCAAGGAGCTCGATCCCGGCGCTGAGGAGAATCCCCTGCTGTTCCCAACCGATGAGATCGTGGCGAAGCAGCAGAACTTCCAGTTCCTCCCGGAGGCGCTGGAGAGCAAGATGAACGAGCTGTTCGCCGATCTTTCCGGCCTGTAGGCCGGTCGCGGGCCCCGGGACAGGCGAGCTGGCATGAGCGGCGCAGCGAGCGGTTCACCTCGCCGACTGCGGGCGTGGCGTAACCGTCTTGGCGGCGCCACGCCCTACATCCTGCTTGCGCCCGGGATCCTGTGGCTGCTCGCCTTCTACATCGTCCCGGTCGGGCAGATGTTCCTGTTCTCCGTCTCGACGGGCAAGCTCGAGACCGGTTTCCAGCTGACCTTTGGGCTGGACGCCTACACCAATAGCCTGACCCGCTACGGCGAGCAGTTCGGCCACTCCCTCCTGTATGGCGGGATCGCGACGACCCTGACCCTGTTGATCGGGTTCCCGGTGGCCTACACGATCGCCTTCCGAGGCGGCCGGTACAAGAACCTGCTGCTGTTCCTGGTCATCGCTCCGTTCTTCACGAGCTTCCTGATCCGGACGATCAGCTGGAAGATCCTGCTCGGCGACGAGGGCCCGCTCCTCGGGCCACTCAAGCACGTGCTGGGCATCATCCCGGCCGATACGAGCCTGATCTCGACGCCGATCGCCGTGATCGCGGGCCTCACCTACAACTTCCTGCCGTTCATGATCCTGCCCCTCTACGTGGCGCTCGAGAAGATCGACCTGCGGCTGATCGAGGCCGCCTATGACCTCTATGCCTCGCGCTGGGAGGCGTTCCGCCGGGTGACGTTGCCGCTCGCGCTGCCTGGGGTCTTTGCCGGAACCCTCCTGACGTTCATTCCGTCGATGGGCGATTTCGTCAACGCCCAGCTCCTGGGCAGCCCCAAGACGGCGATGATCGGAAACGTCATCCAGAACCAGTTCCTCATCCAGAACGACTATCCGACGGCGGCCGCACTGTCCTTCGTCCTGATGATCGGCATTCTCGTGACGGTTCTCGCCTATGCCCGTTTCCTCGGGACTGAGCAGTTGACCGGCTGATGACCACCCTCAGGACGAAGCCCAGCCCGACCGGTCGCCTGATGCGCGCATTCGAGCGTCGTGCGCTCCCGGTCTTCACGGTCCTGGCGATCGGCTACCTCCTGGTTCCGATCGTGGTCATGTTCGTGTTCAGCTTCAACCGCGTGGATCAGACCCTCGGCGACGGCAAGTTCAACTATCAGTGGCATGCCTTCTCGCTCGAGGCATGGCTCCATCCGCTCGACTGGCCCGGCCTGGGTGATTCGCTCTACGCGAGCCTGTGGATCGCGGTCATGTCCACGATCGCCGCGACGATTCTCGGGACGCTGATCGGTCTCGCCCTGACACGCTACGCATTCAAGGGTCGAGGCGCCATCAACAGCCTCATCTTCCTGCCGATGGCGACCCCCGAGCTGGTCATGGGTTCGAGCCTCGGGATCATGTTCGTCGCAACCGCCCTGCCGCCGCTCCGTGACAGCCCCGTGCCAACGCTCTTCCCATTCGGGATCTCGACCATCCTGATCGCCCACATCATGTTCAACATCAGCTACGTGGTGGTCACCGTCAAGGCGCGCCTGGCGGGCTTCGATCGGCGCCTCGAGGAGGCGGCAATGGACCTCGGAGCGAACGAGTGGACGACCTTCTGGCGGGTGACGTTCCCGCTCATCTTCCCCGGCATCATGGCCGCCGCCCTGCTGGCGTTCTCGCTGTCGATCGATGACTTCATCATCACCAGCTTCGTTTCCGGGACGCAGAACACCTTCCCGATCTGGGTCTACGGGATCATCCGGAATGCGCTCCCGCCACAGATCAACGTGATCGGGTCCATCATCTTCCTGGTCGCCGTCCTGGCGGTGGCCTCGTCGACGCTCCGTACCGGCCGCCCGCCGCGCTGATCTTCCGGCCCGCGCGCCCTTGGTCATCGCCGTCCGTTCCAGACCCATCAGGAGCCCCCTCATGCCCGACGCTACAACGCAGGATCTGACCTCGAACTTCCCCGACCACGCCTCGGTCCCAGCCGTCTGGGGACGGATCACCAATATCGAGGTCGATCGCGGCGAGGGATCCTGGCTGATCACGCCTGGAGGCGAGCGATACCTCGACTACTCATCCGGGATCGGTGTCACCAACACCGGGCACGCGCACCCGAAGGTGGTCGCCGCGATCCAGGCGCAGGCCGCCAAACTGCTCCACGGCCAGCAGAACATCGTCTACCACGAGCCGGGCCTCCGCCTCTACGAGCGACTCGCGGGCCTCATGCCCGGCGGACCCTGGGGCGCCTTCCTCTCCAACTCCGGCGCCGAAGCCGTCGAGGCTGCGGTCAAGCTGGCGCGGGTGGCCACCGGCCGCCCCGTGATCATCAGCTTCCGTGGCGGGTTCCACGGCCGGACGGCCCAGACGATGGCCCTGACCACGGCCAAGGACGTCTACCGGGCGGCCTTCGAGCCGCTCCCCGGGAGCGTCTATCACACAAAGTTCCCGTACTGCTACCGGGCGGCGGGAGGCTCCCATGCGCCAGACACGAACTGCACATGCGACTGGGAGGCGGAGCTCGATCTCTTCTTCCACCAGGTGATCTACCCGAACCAGGTCGCCGCGATCATCGTCGAACCGGTCCAGGGCGAAGGCGGCTACATCGTTCCGGCCCCGACGTTCCTGCCGCGTCTCCGCGAGATCACCCGGCAGCACGGAATCCTGCTGATCGCCGACGAGGTTCAAACGGGCTTCGGACGGACCGGTGAGCTGTTCGCGGTCCAGCACTGGGGCGTCGAACCGGACATCCTGGTGATGGCCAAGGGCATCGCCTCGGGGATGCCCCTGTCCGGGATCCTGGCCCGCCGGGACGTTCTCGATGCGTTCAAGCCAGGCACGCACGGCGGGACCTACGGCGGGAACGTCGTGTCGTGCGCCGCGTCCCTGGCGACCCTCGACGTGATCGAGGAAGAGGACCTGGTGGCGAACGCCCGGGCTCGCGGCGCCCAGCTGGTGGGCGGTCTCCGCGAACTCCAGGCAGATCACCCGGCCATCGGCGACGTCCGCGGTCTCGGCTGCATGGTCGCCATGGAGTTCGTCGCTCCAACTAGCGGTGACGGGCGCGCTCCGGACGCAGATCTCACGAAGCGGGTGATCGCCGAGGCGCTGGATCGGAAGCTGATCGTCCTGTCCGCCGGCACCTTCGGGAACGTGACCCGGATCATTCCTCCACTGGTGACAACGTCGGACGAGGTCGACCGCGCGCTCTCGATCCTCGAAGACGGCCTGCGGGCGGCCGGCGGATGACCGGCACCTCGCCCGATCCGATGGATCGGCTGCCCGACGCCGCCCGCGATCGCCTCGACCGATTTGCGGAGGCCTTTCAGCTGCTGGACAGCGACCTGTACCCCGTGTTTGCGGCCGCCTCGCTCGAACCAGCCGAACGCATCGCGGCACTTGACCGGATCCAGGAACTGATCGGTCAGGGCGCGCGGCGGGACGGAGTGATCGCTGCGCTGGTCGACTTCCGTGAGTTCGCGGTGCGCTCCGCAACCGAGGCGCTGAGCGGCGCCAATGCCGCGTTCCTGATCCGAACGAACGTCGCATCGGCGGAGGAGCGCGTCAGCTTCCTGGCGTCGCTCGAGTTGGCCGTGGTCGCCCTGATCCTGTGGGATGAGATCGCCCCCGAGGAGCGCTCGGAACTGCTCGGCCCGTGGGAGGACATGGCCGCGAGAGCGGCACTGCCCATATAGGGCGTTAGCCCCCGGCCAGGATCCGCCGCACCTCGTCGTGGAGCACGCCGTTCGTCGCAAGTGTCGTACCGCCATCGAAGATACGGCGACCCTGGAAGTCGGTCACGCGACCGCCCGCCTCCTCAACGAGGACCAGCGGCGCGGCGATATCCCAGATCGACAGACCAACCTCGACCATCGCCTCCGCGGCGCCCTCGGCGACCAGCGAGTATCCCCAGAAGTCGCCCAATCCCCGCTCGCGCCATGACCCCTGGAGGAGGCGCGTGAACCCGGGCGCCTCGCCGGTCGCGATGAGATCCTGTGTTCCGGCGTACAGGATCTGGGCGTCAGACAGGTCCGAGATCGCGGTCACGTGGAGCCGACGTGGGGCGCCTGCGCGGTCGGCCCCGGCCAGGGGACCCGCGCCCCAGGCTCCCCCGCCCCGCCAGGCGAACCAGCGGCCACCCATGGCTGGCGCCGAGATGATTCCGGCCTGCAGCTCGCCGTCGCGCTCGACCCCAAGGAGCGTGGCGAAGATGGGTACCCCGCGCATGTAGTTGTGTGTTCCGTCGATCGGATCGACGAACCAGCGCACCGCCGCATCACCCGCCTCCGTCCCGAATTCCTCGCCAACGACTCCATGCTCCGGGAAGGCGTCGGCAATCCGCTCGCGGAGCAGGTGCTCGACGGCGGTGTCGGCCTCGGTGACGAATGATCGATCCGGCTTCCGCGTCGTGACCGGGGCCTGGCGGAAGTAGCGAAGCGCGAGTTCGTCGGCGGCGTCGCACCAGCCGAGCGCGGTATCGACCCAGGCCCGGAGCTCGGCGTCGGTGCCGTTCCGCAGCGAGGCACTCCAGTCAGGCCCGTACTCGGGCGCGAGCGGGCTCGTCATGATCGGATCCGGGCCCCCTCCGGATCCCAGAGCGGCTCCCTGGCCACCTCGAAGCCGACCGAGGTCCCGAAGATGTCAACCTCGCCGCGCGTGCCGATCGCGGCCAGGTCCGGGGGCAGGTACGCGTAGGCGATCGACCGCTCGACCGCAAATCCATAGCCGCCGGTCGTCACGCGGCCGACGACCTGACCGCCGACGCGGACGGGCTCATTGCCGAGTGCCACCGAGCGTGGATCATCCAGGATCAGGCAACGCAGCCGCTTCCGCGGACCGGCCGCCTTGGCCGCCACGAGCGCGTCGCGACCCAGGAAGTCCGCTTCCTTCTCCATCCGGACGGCGAACCCGAGGCCGGCCTCGTACGGAGTCTCCTCGGGCGTGATGTCGCTGGACCAGACGCGGTAGCCCTTCTCGATCCGCAGGGCGTCGATGGCACGGTACCCGCACGCCGTGAGGCCGAACGGCGTTCCGGCCGCCCAGAGTGCCTTCCAGAGCGCCCTGCCGTACTCCGCGGGCGGGTAGAGCTCCCAGCCAAGCTCCCCGACGTAGGTGACCCGCAGCGCAAGCACCGGGATCTCGCCGATCGTGATCTCGCGGGCCGTCATGTACGGGAAACCAGCGTCAGAGACGTCGTCCCTGGTGAGCGGGGTCAGGATGTCCCTAGCCCGGGGGCCCCAGAGGCCGAAACCGGCACGCGCCGAGGTGGCATCGCGGACGCGCACGTCCCCGCCTTCGGGCAGGTTCTTGCGAATCCAGCCGAGGTCGTGATTCCCGAATGCCGTTCCCGTCACGATGAGGAAGCGATCGTGCGCCAGCCGCGTCACGGTGAAGTCGCATTCGATCCCGCCACGGCGGTTCAGCATCTGCGTATAGATGATGCTGCCGACCGGCTTGTCGATGTCGTTGTCGCAGAGGTACTGGAGGTAGGCGATGCCGCCGGCTCCCTCGACCTCGATCTTGGCGAAGCTCGACTCATCGAACAGCCCGGCGGCCTGACGCGTCGCGAGCGCCTCCGCCCCGATCGCGGGGCTCCAGTGCTCACCGGCCCAGCCCCGAGGGCGGAGTGCCTCCAGCGTGGCGCGGTCCGTCACGCCAGCTCCGTCCTCGTTCGGAGTGAACCAGTTGGGCCGTTCCCACATCGATTTCTCGCCGAAGACGACACCGAGGTCGGTGAGCTCGTCGTAGGCCGGGGAGATGCGCAGAGGACGGGCCGCCAGCCGTTCCTCGTTCGGGTAGTGGATGTCGTAATAGGTGGCGTAGTTCTCGTAGGTCCGGGCAAGCGTCAGCTTCTGGCTCCGGTACTGGCCACCGAAGCGGCGGATATCCATCTTCCAGAGGTCGAGATCCGGTTCCCCGTCGACGATCCAGCGGGCCAGCTGCTGGCCGATCCCGCCGGTCCCGGCGATCCCGTGGGCGCAGAACCCGGCCGCCACGAAGAACCCGCGGACCTCGCTCTCGCCGAGGATGAACTCGTTGTCAGGGGTGAACCCCTCCGGGCCGTTGATCATCCGCGTCACCCCCGCATCCGCAATGGCGGGCACGCGACGGATCGCGCCTTCCATGATCGACTCGAACCGCGGCCAGTCCGGATCAAGGAGCCGGTGGTTGAAGTCCGGGGGCACTCCATCGAGTGACCACGGCGCGGGGTCGCGCTCGTAGCCGCCCATGCAGAGACCCCCGACCTCCTCGCGGAAGTAGCACAGGTTGTCGGGGTCCCGCATCGTCGGCAGGCCGGAGTGGACGCCGTCGATCGCGTGAGTGAAGAGGTACTGGTGAGCCATCGGGATAATCGGGACGGTGACGCCGGCCAGACGCCCGATCTCCGGCGCATACATGCCGCCGGCGTTCACCACGACATCGGCGGCGATGGTCGAGCGCGCCCCGTCGCGCGCCTCGATTTCCACGCCCCGCACGCGGCCGCCTTGGACGTCGATCCCGACGACCCGGGTGTGCTGGCGAATCTGCGCCCCGCGGGCTCGCGCGCCCGCTGCGAGGGCCTGGGCGAGACCTGATGGATCGAGCCAGCCGTCGGTCGGAAGCCAGACCGCGCCCAGGACGCCGTCGAGGGTCATCAGCGGGAAGCGATCCTGGGCTTCCTGCGCCGAGATGAGTTCGAGGGGCAGCCCGAAGGTCTTCGCCCACCCCGCCTGACGCTGGAGCTCCTCGTAGCGCGCTTTCGTGGATGCGAGACGGAGCGATCCGACCTCGTGCCACGAGACATCGACCCCGGTCTCGGCCGTCAAGCGCCGGTACAGATCTGCGCCGTACATCATCATCCGGGTCAGGGTCACACTGGATCGCAGCTGGCCGACGAGGCCCGCGCTGTGGAACGTGGAACCCGAGGTCAGCTCGGCACGATCGACGAGGACGATGTCCTTCCAGCCCAGCTCCGTCAGGTGATA
>JBDSJV010000061.1:0-13289 GCA_039917225.1 Candidatus Limnocylindrales bacterium | reverse complement strand
GCTCGGCGCCCAGATCAGGCCCGCCGCCGGGGAGGAGGTCGGACCCGTCGTAACGGACCGCGCTGGCGTTGGCGACCTGGGCCGCTTCTCGCTTGACCTGGTCATTCGGATAGACATCCGCGCTGACGCCCTTGACCGGCGAGATGATCGCGCCGGTGGCCGCCCAGACGGCGCCCGCTTCCGGCGTGGTCATGAACTCGATGAACTCCTTCACGCCGGGGTTCGTCGTGAGGGCCGCGATCACGTCGCCGCCGATGGTGACGCCATCGCCGCCGTTGATCGATGGGAAGGCGAACCAGTCGATGTCCTTGCTCATCGTGAGCGCCGTGTTGACCTGGCCGGTGGCGATCCCGCCGACGAACCCACCCTCGTAGTACATGTCGGCCGTGGCCGTGGCGCTGAACGCCTGACCGATGCCATCCACGAACCCACGGCCGAGGGCGGCGTTGATCCCGCCATCGACGTACGTGTCATTGAGGACGTCGGTCATCGTCTTGACAGCGGCCGTAACCGATGCGTCGGTCCAGTCGCCGTCCTTGGAGAAGAGCTTCGTGTACGCGTCAGGACCGGCCTGCCGGACGTAGATGCTCTCGAACCAGTCGGTCAGCGTCCAGCCGTCGGCCGCTCCGAGGCCGAGTGGCTTGCTGCCACCGGTCGCGAGCGTCTTGAGGGCCGCGGTGAACGCGTCCCAGTCCGCGGGGACGGCAACACCAGCCGCGGAGAGCTTGTCCGGCCGATACCAGAACGTGCTCTTGCTGTTGAACTTCACCATGATCGCGTACAGGTCACCAGCGACCGTCCCGATGTCGAGAATGCCGGGGGCATAGTTGCCCTCGATCGAGGCGCGGTCGATGCCGAGGTCGGCAACCTTGATGATCGATCCGTCATTCGCGAAGCGGCGGAGGAACCCGATGTTCGGCATGATCGCCACGTCGGGTGGGTTGCCGCCGGTGATACGGGTCTGCAGGGCGGTCGCGTAGTTGTCGCGAACCGACTCGTAGTTCGTGGTGATACCCGTCTTTGCCGTGAAGGCGTCGAGCACCTTCTGGAACGACTCCTGCTCGCTTCCGCCCCACAGGGACGTGACGGTGATCGAGGCGGCAGGCCCCGCGGTCGCCGGTTCGCTGGCCGCGGGTGCGGAAGTTGCGGCTGATGGAGCCGTTGTGGCACCTCCGCCACACGCGGTCGCGACGAGCGCACTCGTCAGGACCATGGATAGGAGACCTAGTCGTCGGTTCATCGAACTCCTCCGTCGATGCCCGCGTCAGTCGCCAACGGCGCTGCGGCGGGCGAGACTTCGCCATGAGCCGTGCCCTGGCCAGATGCCGTCCTCAGCGGCGTACATCAGTGGACATGCTGCTATCTCGATGCGAGATTGCTCGCACATGACCACGACTCGCTGCTGGGGCCGGCGGTCCTGAGCAGACTGGCTGAGGGTCCAACGGCGCACAGCGATCAAGACCGACGGTAGGCCCGGTAACGAGTGTTGTCAATCCGTTTGAGGGTCACCGGAGGCGGACGGTCGCGATCTCCCAGGCACCCATGGGAAGGCGGATCAGCCCGTGGTTGCTGGGCAATGGACCCAGGTCCCGCCCGAGGAGATCGACGGCCCTTGCCTCGCGAAAGTCGCCGCGGATCGATGCCTCGGTTGGCTCGTCGCTCTGGGCCACCAGCCGCAATTCGAGCGACTCGCCGCGACGGCGCAACGCACTCAGGACCACGCCCGTCCCTTCGATACTGAGCCCGCTCGCCTGGTCCGGTCCGCCAGTCGTCTCCGGAGCACTGCCGGCGGCGGTGATGAACGGGTGCTGATAGCGCTCCGTGGCCTCGAGGACGCCGGCCTCCGACCATCCCCCGAGGTGCGGGTAGATCGCGAAGGTGCAACGGACCGGTCCGATCCGCTGCCCCTCGGGCACGAGTATCTCTGGACCGGCGGGGTCCTCGCGGAATGGATTGAGGTTGCGGCTGATCAGGCCGAAAGACCTCAGGACCGTCAGGGCGAGCTCAGGCCCTTCAACCAGTTCGTATTCCGTGACCTGGTCGAGCAGGATCGTGACGCCCGCCGCGTGCACGAAGCCGGAGGCGGGAAAGGTCGGCAGAGGGACCTCCCCGTGGCCACCCTCGAGCGCCAGGCCCCGCTCGATGACCGCGAACTGGCCCTCGGCCGCCGTGTGTGTGGCGGGTGAGGGAAGCGGCACGTGCCAGCGGACCCGATGATCGCGAGATCGATTGTCGAATTCGATGGTGACCCGCACGAACGGTTCACCTGCGCGAAGCTCGAGTCGCGAGGTCACTTCGGTCTCGACAACCTCAGGAGACCTTGCCGAGCCGTCAGGCAGGACCGCGACAGGCCAGGCGTAGCGGCGCCGGACGACGAGTTCGCCGAGCAGGGGTCCCGAAGCTGTGCTCTCGACCGAGACGTTCAGCGGTGTCTCGACCACCAGATCAGCTGCGGGGGGCCCGTAGTTGTAGCTGTCACCGAACTCGCCGCCCTCCACGAGGCGACCGGCTCCCGAGAGTTCGGTTCCGCCGCCCTCCAGGTGCAGCGATCCGTCGTCGTCGACGGCTACGCGCAGCAATCCGTTCGACATCGTGCGGTCGGCGACCATGACCCGCTCGATGTCGGTCGTGGCGCTGAGGCCCTCCGGGCGAGGGTCGGCCGCGATGCCGTCACCGCCCGGGTTGATGGTCGCCCAACCGAGGGGAGGCACCCGTACCTGGGCGAGGATCGAGCGTCGAGCCGCCCCGCGGACGATCAGCTCCCAGGAGGCGTCGGGTTGGGGCGCCGTGGCCGCTGTGACGCCCTCGATCAGCGCGTCCATGTCGAGAACGGCCGGATCGGGCAGATCGTCGACGATCAGCGTGACGGTCGGATTGACGGCGTCGGGCTCGATGTGGACGCCATTCACCTGCCGGCCGAAGAGCTCTCGGCCATGCACGCTCCGGTGGAGGTAGCCGGGCACCTCGGCCCCGGTCAGGCGGAGCCTCCCGAGCTCGCGCGCGTTCCGAGCGAGCTCCTGTGTTGCGATGGGCCGTCCCGCTGATGAGACCAGGACCGGGTCGCTCTCGGGCGCGGCCATTTCGAGCGTGACCAGGTCAATCCGCTCGCTCGGCGACGGATTCACGGCAGCCCAGCTCCCGATCGCGACGCCAGTCCCGATCGCGCGCCCAGCCGTGGCGACGATTCCGGCCGCGATCTGCTCAGCCTCCGCAAATCGAACGAGCACCTGCCGTCCGACGGCATCGTGCGAACAACCGCAGATCGAATCGTGTGCGGAGTTGTCAACGACGCGTCGCCAGGCCAGGTCGAGGAGTCGCTCGGGCCACTGTGGTGTGTACAGGGAGGCGAGTGGTTCGGCGTACCGTGCGAGTTGGCGCTCGGCCCGCGCGCAGGCCGCCTTGATGTCCGCGCGCGCCGAACTGACACCCATCAGCATGTTCGCCCTGGCCCCGGACCGGAGCTCCCCGGCCCAGCGGCGGATCGGTCGGCCGTCCGGTTGGCCGCTCACCTCCTGGTCGCCGATGTAGTCGGCCAGCGTCTCGAGCCGCACCTCGACGGTGGCACTGTCCTGGTTGAATTCGCCGACGAGATCGGCCAGCCGCGGCGTGGGAACGGCGTGATCGGTGCCATACATCGCCAGGATCGATCGATCGCCATAGAACGACTCGTTGGCCGTTCTGTAGGCCTCGAGTCTGGCCGCAAGGAGGTCCGGGGCATCGAACAGGTGGGCGCCGTTGCCGTAGCCACCGACCAGGTACTCCGCCGTGACCTCCGAGCCGTCCGGCGCGGCCCACTGGAAACGGTTCCCATCGATCGCCATCGGCACCCCGCGCCAGACCACGGCGCTGTCGATGCCAGCCCGGCGGAGGATCTGTGGCATCTGGGCGATGTGGCCGAACATGTCCGGCAGATAGCCCACCCGCATCGCCCCTCCGAGTGCTTCGGCGCGCGCCCAGCCATATTCGAGGTTGCGCACGATGGTCTCGCCCGAGACGAGAAACTCGTCCATCAGGATCTGCCATGGACCGATCGCCAGACGCCGTTCCGCGATCAGTCGGCGAATGAGCGGTTCCGCCTCGGGTCGGACCTCGAGGTAGTCATCGACGGTGGCCGCCTGGCCGTCCAGGGTGAAGCGCATGCGCGGATCCGCGTCCATCGTGGCGAGCAACTGGTCGATCAGCTCCACGAGGCGCCTTCGAAAGGTCTGGAATGGCTGGTACCACTCGCGATCCCAGTGGGTGTGCGGCACCAGGTGGACGATGGCCGGCTTGCTCAACGGTCTGCTTCGCCTCGAAACTGGGGAGGAACTGCGGGTGCAGCCCGCGACCGCGGCGTCGCGTTCAGCGCTCATCACGCCGAAGTATACGGGCGCTTCGCGCGGATCCATCAGGCGGGCACCCGACCTCGCGGAAGTCTCCTGCTACGATGACAACTCGCCGCCTGACCATGCCGTGGAGTCCTCATCCGTGCCGCTCGAATTCCTTCGCCGAAAAGGCAAACCCCCTGCCCCGTCTCCGTCACCATCCGCGACGCCCACCGCAGGGGCGCATGGGATGCCGGAGGAAGTCGTGGCCCAGGAGCACCAACTCCGTCTCAACTACGCCGGCAAGACCAGCGAGGGTGTCCGCATCAAGAGCGGGGCCGCCGCGCTGTCCGACCTGCCGGCGATGCTCGAGGGCATTGCCCAGAGTGAGATCGAGGTCATTGAGCCGCTGCCGGTCGAGTTCAGCCAGGCCTCACCGACGATCTCCCACCCGTCCGAGGCGATGCAATGGCTGAACGCTCACCACGCGTTGTCGCCGATCGGGCGCCACGCGCTGGTGGTGCTCGAGACGATCGATGCGGTGGACCTGGCGTTCGACACGTTCGTCTGCGGTCTGCTCGATGGCGAGACCGACACCATGGGATATCCCCAGTACAACGCGATCGTTGGTGGTGTGGCTGCTCACTGGGACGAGATCACCGGGGACATGGTCGTCCGTGGGGTCGTTGGCTGGGGCGGCCGTGGCGTTCGTGGTGATTCGGATCGCATCGGATCGCGGTTCCTGACTTCCATCCTGTCCAACATCCTGGCCAGCAAGTACTCACTCGGCCTGACATCGGTGCAGCGCCCTGCGGTGGCGAGGGGCGAGGGTGGGGTCGTCTGCGCGCATTGCGGATTCCAGTCAGCCCACGAGCGGGCGTTCTATTGCCCGAAGTGCGGCATGCGGCTCCGGCGCGGCTGACAGGCCCAGCCAGGAGCGCCCAGACCGATGCCGATCTACGACTATTCCTGCACGAGCTGCCGGCATCTCGTCGAGGTCATCCACGGGATCCACGATCCGGGGCCTCGCTTCTGCCCGGCCTGCGGGGCCGAGGGCGGCATGCGCAAGGGCTTCTCGACACCCGCGGTCCACTTCAAGGGCAGCGGCTGGGCCAAGAAGGACCGCTCCTCGTCGTCGAGCTCTGCCAACGGATCAGCTTCGAAGACCCCTGCGCTTGCCGATTCGAACGGTTCATCAGCGGGCGGCGCGGATCATTCCGCCGACGCCGGATCCGGGGCGTCCACCGAGACAAAGAAGAGTGCGACGACGACCTCTCCCGTGGGAGGAGACTGACCATGCCCGCCGCCACCGACTGGATCAGTCTCAACGAGGCGACTGAGATCCTGGCTGCAGCGAACGTCCACTTCAAGTCGTCGACGATCGGGAACTGGGCACGAACGGGCAAGCTCCAAAGCATCAAGCTCGGTGGGCGCCGGTTCGTCCGGCGTGGCGAAGTCAAGGCCCTCATCGCACCGCCCCGGCGGGTGTCGGTCGACGCTCTGCAGCCGGGCCTGTTCGAGGATCTCCGGGACTGACCATGTCGTCGAGTGGCTGGTACAGGCGGTTTTCCGCGCCGGTTGCTCGTCACGGCGGGCGCCGCCTCCTCGATATCCTCGCTCGCTACGACGCCGCCGGCGGATCACTGCTGGCCGGTGGACTGGCCTACAGCGCGCTCTTCGCCATCGTCCCGCTCGCCCTCCTGGCGGCTGGCCTGACTGGACTGCTCGTCTCGGAGCCGGGCGTCCGGAGTCAGGTCGTCCTGACGATCGCCGACGTCCTGCCACCGTTGCGAGGCCTCCTCCAGGTCGTGCTCGACGAGGCGGCCAGGTCGGCCGCCGCCATCTCGATTGTCGGCGCGGTGACGCTCGCCTGGGGAGGGAGTCGCTTCGTCATTGCCTTCGAAACGGCAATGTCCCGCATCGCCGGAGGGGCACGGACGAGGGGGGTCCTGCACCGGAACCTGATCGGGCTGGTGACCGCGGTCGTGCTCGTGGCGACCGTCATGCTGGGCGCCATTCTCGCCGGCGTAGCTGCGTTCCTCGATGCTGCTGCCGCCGAGAACCAGGTCATCGGCCTATCGCTGGTGGCTCGCGTCGTGCTGGAGGCGCTGCCGCTGATCCTCGCCATTGGCGCGATGGCCCTGGTCTACCGGTTCGTGCCCGAAGGGCGTCCATCGTGGGGCGCCACGTGGGTCCCTGCCGTCGCCATCGGCGTGGTGCTGTCAATCAGTGCGCGACTCTTCGTGTTCATCGCTCCGCGACTGATCGGCGCTGCGGCCACGATCGGGTCACTTGCCACGGTGTTTGCCGCGCTTGCCTGGCTCGGACTCACGTTCCAGGCCATCCTGCTCGGGGCCGCCTGGGTCGGCGACCGTCAGGGCGTGCGGATCGAACGGGAGCGGTTGGCCGGAGCGTCCTGAGGGCGGGGCTGCGCGCCGGCCCTGGAACCCGGAACTCAGCCCTGGGAGGTTCCGCAGCGCCGGCAGAACCGGGCGGTGGCTGAGAGTGAGATCCCGCAGTTGCTGCAGGCCTGGATGGCTGCCGGCGGCGGTGCCGTGGGCGTCGGCCGGAGAATCTCCCGACTGGATGCGGCCCACATCGCATCACTCGAACCGCGTGAAATCAGGGCGGCGAGGTGATCGACCTCGGGTTCGGCGGTCGGCGGCGGGGTCGTTGTCTCGCCTGCCGTGGTGTCGCGAGTCGCGGGCATCCCGGTCGGCCACCGCGGACCCGTCGGCCACTGTGGAGGCGTCGACGGACTTCCCGGCGCTGGCGCGGACGGCCAGACCGGCTGGGAGATGGTGTCGGCGCCAGGCTCTGCCGCCAGTGGCACGCCCTCAGGCTCGGCATCCTCGACGGGCTCAGGCTCCGTTGCCAGTTCGACGGCTTCGGGTGCCTCGACTGCCTCGGGCGGGGCGTCCGGCTCGGCCAGAACAGCAGTGTCCTCTGGAGCCCCGAGCCCGACCTCGAGCGTCGCTTCGTAGGCGGCGAGCGCCTCTTCCAGGCTCTGCCCGGCCGTGACACCATCGACGTCGCCCGGTCCGTCCGCCGCGGAAGTCGTGGCCGATCCGGGTTCCTCGAGCGTGTGGGCCGTGGCCTCGATCGAGTCGGCATCCGTGCTGACGACCTCGGGCTCGGCGACCACTTCCGAAACGGCGGCCACCTCGGGCCCGGGGGCCAGACCACCCGTGTACCGAAGAAGGCGGGCCGGATCGATCTCGTCGGGGGGCAGGGCCGCTTCGGCGAGTGCCAGCGGGGAACAGGTCAGGCAGTGTGCCTCCGCAGCGTTCCAGCAGTCGGCACACGTGTACTGCCGACATGACATGCAGAAGTTGAACGTGCGATGGAAGGCATCGAGCTGGTGGTTGGTGAGGTGGCGCTCGGACTCGGAGCGCGCCGCTGCCATCGCCTCGTCAATGGACGAGCCATCGGACATGACGAAGTTCTTGAGACCGAGGCCGAGCACCTTCAGGCCGCCCAGCCGGCGATGGCCACCGGCGGCTGATTCGAACGTGTAGCGGGTGCCGCATCGCTCGCAGAAGGATTCGGTCAGGATCTCGGTCATCGTTCCCCGGCTCGACGATGCAAGGCCGGCGCGGATCGCCGGCTGCGGCCCGGAGTATAGCCCAGGCCTCTTCGCGATCCGATCGCCAGCAGGTACTCCGTGGTCCACCCAACGGTACTCCCGGCTGTGCCCCGCGACGCCCGCCCGCACGCGGCGCTGCCGGCCCGTACCCGGCGCTCTGGTAGGCTGCGGCGGATGCGACCGCCCCGACCGCTGCGACCGATGTCGGCCGTCGAACGCTTCCTGGAGCGCCTCCTCGAGCAGCCGAGCGCCCGGATCTTCCGGACCCGGGTCCAGCCCGTCCAGCTGGAGCACCGGATCGAGCGGGCCATGGAGCATGGTCGTCGGATCGACGGGCGCCGAACTCGCGTTCCAGAGCGAATGACCATTCGAATGTCGCCGCTGGATCTCGCCGGCATCGAGGATCCTTCGGCATTGACCGTCGACCTCGCATCCCGTGCCCTAAGCTGGGCGCGTCGTCGTGGCTACGAGCTGTCGGGTCGACCGAGAGTCGCGTTCGTGGCGGACGACGCCGTGGGGCCCGGCAACATGAGCGTTGACGCAGTCTTCGGCGATAGCGGAACCGAGGAGCACCCGCCAGACGGTGCCGTCGATACCCGGACGCGGGTGTTCCGGCCTCCGGTAATCCGTCCCGTGCGCGCGACCATCCTCGTCGCTGAGCCAGGCAATCGACGCCGAACCGTCACCGCCGGAGAGGCGCCCATGACGATCGGCCGGGGTACCGACAACGCACTCGTCCTGGTGGATGAGCGGGTCTCGCGCCGGCATGCTCGGCTGGCCGCCCGGGACGGGGCCCTGATCCTGACCGACCTCGACTCCACGAACGGAATCCGCGTCAACGGGGCTCGGGCCAGGGAGATTGCCATCGGGGCCGGCGACGTGATCGAGATCGGCGATACGGTCCTGACCGTCGTCGACGTCGACGACGACGACCGCGGGTTCTCGACAGGCCACGACGGATCGGCTGGCGCCTGAATGGATGGCACGGTCATGGCCATCTGGCTGCTGCGCCTGCTGTTCCTGGCCGGGCTCTACCTGTTCCTGTGGAATGTCGTGCGTGTGCTTCTCCGTGACCTTCGTGCGGCTGCGCAGGAGCCGGGGATCGAGCTTGGTCGGCTGGTGGTGCTCTCATCGCCAGCCGGAGAGCCGCCCATTGGAGCGACGTTCTCGCTCGACGCCGTCACGACGCTCGGCCGGGATGTCAATGCCTCGATCGTGCTCGACGACGAGTTCGTCTCGAATCTCCACGCCGCTCTGACCTATCGCGGCCGGATCTGGTACCTCGAGGACCTCGGATCCACGAACGGTTCGTACGTGAACGGGAGCCTCGTGGACGGTATCGCCCCCCTGGTATTCGGCGACGAACTCCAGTTCGGCGACGTCCGCCTTCGCCTGGAGCGCGCGCACCGGTGACACTCCGCGATCTCGCGGTGGGTCGGGCGCAGCGCGGTCCCCTCGGGAGGCGGCGGGAATTCGGCCTGCTGCTGGTCGTGGCCGTGACGCTCGTCGCGGGCAGCGCTTCTCTGAGGGCGGGCAGCGCGTCGCTGGCGGCGAACGGTGGGGTCGGGCTCCCGGGCGGGAGCGCTACCGCGTCTCCAGGATCGACGTGGCTGGCCGACCCGGTGGCACTCGCCTGGTTCATCGGCGGCCTGTTCGTCGCGCACCTGATCCTGGTCCTGTCGCGGCGGCGGACAGACCAGGTCCTCCTTCCAACGGTCGGGTTGCTTGGGGGGATCAGCCTCCTGCTGATGGAGCGGCTGCCGCAGGATCTCGCGGGTGGCCTCGGTCTCGGTCGCACCCAGCTGGTCTGGCTGCTGCTGTCGATCGGTCTCGTGGCGGGGGTCGGAGCCCTCGTCCGCAGCGACGCCTGGCTGCGGCTCTACAAGTACAGCTGGGCCGCCGTGGGTATCGGGCTGCTCCTCCTGACCTTCGTGTTCGGGCACGACGTGAACGGCCAGCGCCTCACCCTGTCGATCGGACCGCTGAGTGGTCAGCCGTCAGAGTTGATCAAGATCATCCTCGTCGTGTTCCTGGCCGCCTACCTGTCCGAGAATCGACCGCTCCTGATCGAGGAATCCACCCGCGTCGGTCCGCTGCGGCTCCCGCCGCTTCCGTACCTCGCCCCGATGATCGCCATGTGGGCGATCGCCCTTGCCGTCGTCATCGTCCAGCGGGACCTCGGTGCCGCGTTCCTCTTCTTCGCGGTCTTCCTGCTGCTGCTGTACGTGGCGACGGCCCGCGCCTCGTTCGTCGTTCTCGGCTTCCTCGCCTTCGTCGCGGGTGGCGTGGTCCTGTACCAGTTGGTGCCGCACGTCCGTGTCCGCGTTGACATCTGGCTCGATCCCTTCGCAACGGCCAGTGGGACGGGCTACCAGGTGGTCCAGGCCCTCCACGCGTTCGCCCGTGGTGGCCTCCTCGGGACCGGGTTCGGTGCCGGTCTGCCCGTGGTGGGCGGGGTGCTGCCCATCCCGGCGCTCCACACCGACTTCCCGTTTGCGGCGCTCGGCGAAGAGCTCGGGCTGGTCGGGATCCTCGGAATCCTCGGGCTCTACCTCGTTGTCATCGAACGCGGGTTCCGAATTGCCGCCTCGGCCGCCGACGATTTCCGGGCGCTGCTGGCGACCGGACTCAGCCTGATCATCGGGGTCCAGGCCTTCATCATCGCAGCCGGCAACCTGAAGCTCATCCCGCTGACGGGCATCACGCTTCCGTTCATCAGCTACGGGGGCTCATCTCTCGTCACGAGCGGCCTGGTGATCGGGCTCCTCATCGCCCTGTCGGATCGCGGCCCGGAGCTGCCTGCGGCCGACCATCGGCGAGGGGGTCCGCGATTCCGCGAGGCCTCCGAGGCGCCGGCATGACCGGGGGCCGCCCTCCCGGCGGGATAACCGGGCGATCGGGATCCGGACGGGGAGCATACCCGGGGATCGGAGCGACGCTGATGCGGGTGGCGCTGTCACTGGCCGTTGCGTTCGGCGGGCTGGCCGCCGGTGCGGCGTACTGGCAGGTGTTCCGTTCGGCCGAGCTGTCGTCGTCGCCTGACGACGCAGCCGTTATCGCGGCCAGCCGCCGGGTCGTCCGGGGCGAGATCACCGATCGGGATGGCGTTCGACTGGCGTGGTCGGTCGTCGATGGCAACGGGGAGCTCCAGCGGCGGTATGCGGGCCCCTGGACGTCGGGCGTGGTGGGATATGCGTCGCGAGCCTTCGGGACAGCCGGCCTCGAACGGACCTATGACGCACAGTTGTCAGGGATCACCGCTCCCGATCCGGTCCAGGATCTCGTCAAGAAGTTCCGCTCGAATGCTCTCGACCCACAGGCGATCCGGACGACCCTGGTCGCCCGCCTCCAGCAGGCGGCGGTGAAGGCCCTGGGCGGGGACCGCGGAGCGATCGTGATGCTGGATCCACGGACCGGAGACGTGCTGGTCCTGGCGTCCACGCCGGTCTTCGATGCGTCCGCGATCGCCAATCCGGCGACGGCGACGGCAGCGTTCGCCAGACTCCAGGCCGATCCTGCCGTTCCGCTCCTGCCGCGGGCCACGCAGGGTCGCTACGTGCCCGGCAGTGTGTTCAAGATCGTGACGGCCATCGCCGCGCTGGGCTCGGGTTCGGTCACCCCGGCGACGACGTTTCCGCAGCAGCCCGGCGCCGAGAAGAATGGCCTCCTGGTCGCCGGATATCGGGTGAAGGATGCCCATCACCTGTCGACCGGATCGACGGCCCTCGACCTGATCGGGGCGACCGAGGTGTCCTGCAACATCTGGTACGCGCTGGCCGGCCTCGAGACTGGTGGCGACGCCCTTGCCGCCTGGGCGACGAAGCTGGGATTTGGTGCGCCGATCCCGTTCGATCTCAGGACCGCGACGTCACAGGTGACCAACGGAGGCGGGACCTTCGGAGGTGGCTTCGCGGACGAGGTCGAGTTGGCGAATGCGGCCTACGGGCAGGCAGAGACGGTCGTGACGCCGCTCCAGATGGCCCTCGTCGCGGGAGTCATCGCGAATGGCGGCGTGATGATGCGTCCGCACCTGGTCCAGGCGTTCACGGGCACGACGGGAACCGTGGAGGTGGGTCCCGATGTCTGGCAGCGCGTCCTGGCCCCGGATCTGGCCGAAGCCATCAGAGCCGCCATGACGCAGGCAGTCGAGGGGCGCCTCGGGCGCCAGTTCACGTCCGGCGCCAGGGTCAAGGGAATGATCGTGGCCGGGAAGTCCGGGACGGCCCAGCTCGGTGGACCCGACGCGCCGAACTCGTGGTTCATCGGGTTCGCCCCGGCCGAGGCACCGCAGATCGCGATCGCCGTCGTCGTGGAGCAGGGGGGTTATGGATCCGACCGGGCCGCTCCCATAGCCGGCGCCCTGCTGGCCGCCTGGAAGGCCTGGGCCGGCCGGTGACCGAGCCGACCCCCCGCCGCCCATGGATCGAGCGGATCGGGCTGGCCGCCATCGCACTGTTCCTCGCGAGCATCTTTGCGGTCATGGCCGTTGCTTCGTGGGCCGGTGGTGAGCCGATTCTCGCTGTCATGGCGGGCCTGGGGGCCTCGATGACCATCTGGGCGGGGATCCGGACCATCACCGAGGGTTGATTCGCCGGGGACCTTCCGGGCCCCTCCGTCGTACCATCCGGCAACACCGTGCGCCAGGCGCGCAACCCGAAATGCGAAATCGAGGGGACGGATGACGAAGATCCAGGAATCCGGCGACAAGGTCATCGCGAATGTCGAGCGTGTGATCATCGGCAAGCATGCTGAGGTCCGCATGGCCCTGGTGGCCCTGCTCTGTCGCGGCCACCTGCTCATCGAGGACGTTCCCGGCACGGGCAAGACCGTCCTCGCCAAGGCCATCGCCAAAAGCCTGGGCTGCTCCTTCCGCCGGATCCAGTTCACCCCCGATCTCCTGCCCTCCGATGTGACCGGCATGTCGATCTACAACCAGAAGACCCAGGAATTCGAGTTCCGGCCGGGCCCGATCATCAGCCAGATCGTCCTGGCTGATGAGATCAACCGGGCGACCCCGAAGACCCAGTCATCGCTCCTCGAGTGCATGGAGGAGCGGCAGGCGACAGTGGATGGGATCACCTGGCCGATGCCGGACCCCTTCCTGGTCATCGCCACCCAGAACCCGATCGAGTACGAGGGAACATTCGCACTGCCGGAGGCCCAGCTCGATCGCTTCATGCTCCGGATTCGCCTCGGCTATCCGCAACAGAGTGAAGAGATCAAGGTGCTCGACGAGCAGCGCCGGCAGCACCCGATCGACGAGCTCGATGAGGTTCTGTCCGTCGAGGAGCTTCGGGAGATGCAGACCGCTGTCCGCGATGTCTATGTCGACCCCTCCGTCGCGGATTACATCGTGCGACTGGTCAGGGCAACGCGGAGCCATCCCGACGTGTATCTCG
>JBDSJV010000060.1:0-14979 GCA_039917225.1 Candidatus Limnocylindrales bacterium | reverse complement strand
CGTGGACGCGCCGCCCGCCGAGCTCGATGACGGCGTTGATCATCTGCTCCTCTTCGGCCTCGAGGACACCTTGCTCGCCGCCGCGCTCGACGAGCAGCTTCAGCTCTTGCGTGCTGATGACGTCGCGATCGATGTCCCGGACCCCGAGGACGCGAGTGACGCTGTTCGTCACCTGCGTGAGCGCCCAGACGACCGGGCCGAGGATCCGGCCGATCAGGTCGACCGGACCGGCGAGCGTGAGCGCGAAGCGCTCCGGGTTGGCCAGGGCGAGCGACTTGGGCACGAGCTCGCCGAAGACGATCGTGAAGAAGCTCAGAAGAGCGGTCACGATGAGCAGGGCGATCGCCCCGGAGTACGGCGCCAGCGGCCCGATCCCGTTGAGGAACGCCCTGAGATCGATCGTCAGGCTGACCCCGGCGAACGCCGCCGCGAGGAAGCCGATGAACGTGATCCCCAGCTGAATGACCGCGAGGAATCGGCCGGGGTGTCCGGTCAGCCGTTGGAGGCGAGCCGCCCCACGCCGACCCTCGTCGACGAGCTGGTCCACCCTGGTCCTCCGGACCGTGACGAGGGCGATCTCCGCGGCCACGAAGACGGCGTTGATGAGCACGAGGAGGAGGATGATCAGGAGCTCGCCGCCGGTCCCCATCAGGGCTCGCGACCCGTCGAAGCCTCGCCGAGATCGTCCGACGCGTCGTGGGCGTGCACATCGGGCCCCGCCGCGATGGTGCGCGGCTCACGGATGCGGGCCGGGACACCGACCGCGAGCTTGCCGGGAGGGACCGACCGCGTGACCACGGCGCCGGCCCCGGTCCTGGCGCCGTCGCCGATCTCGACCGGCGCAACGAGCATGGTGTCGACACCAAGGAACGCGTTCCGGCCGATGGTCGTCCGGTTCTTGGTCCGGCCGTCCCAGTTGGCCGTGATCGTGCCGGCACCGACGTTCGTACCCTCCCCGAGGTCGGCGTCGCCGAGGTAGCTCACGTGGTGCTGCTTGACGCCGGCTCCGAGGGTGGTGTTCTTCAGTTCCGCGAAGTTCCCGACCTCGGCCCCGATTCCGACATGGGTACCCGGTCGGAGATGGCTGAACGGGCCGATGGATGCGCGGTCCTCGACCGTCGAGCGCTCCACGACGCTGGCCCACACGACGCAGTTGCTGCCGATGGTGGAGTCGAGAATCGTCGTGTCCGGGCCGACCGCCGTCCCTGAGCCGATCGCTGTCGCGCCGCGCAGGATGACGTTCGGCTCGAGGACGACATCCGCCGCCAGCGAGACGCCGAAATCGACGTACGCCGTGGACGGATCCCGCATCGTGACCCCGGCCTGCATGTGCGCCTCGTTCAGGCGAACACGAAGCGCCCACTCGGCCTGCGCGAGCTGGGTTCGGTCATTGATCCCGTCGAACGTGCCGTCGTCGTCGAAACCGACCGCGCTCACGATCCGCCCATCCTCGCGAGCCAGGCGGGCGAGTTCGGTCAGGTAGAGCTCGCCGGTCGCTGGCGATGGCTCGATCGCGTCGATCCGGCGCCGGAGCCAGGCCGCGTCGAAGGCGTACGCACCGGCGTTGATCTCGTTCGAATCGAGTTCCTCGGCCGAGGCATCCCTGGCTTCGACGATCCGTTCGACCGTCCCGAACTCGCTCCTGACGACGCGTCCGAGGGTGCCAGGATCAGCCGCAAAAACGCTCGCCAGCGCGATGGCAGCATCGTCGAGGCGGCGCTGCTCGAGCACCGCCTTCAGGTGCAGTCCCGTGACCAGCGGCACGTCGCCCGACAACACGAGGATCTCCGTCACATCGTCGGGGACCACGGCCAGGGCGGCGCGAACCGCGTCCGCGGTGCCGCGTGGGGCGTCCTGCAGCGCGAAGACCGGCATGTGCGGCAATGGTGCCTCCCGAACCTCGCTGGTGGGAGGCGAGTAGACGACGATCGGCGCGGGCAGTGCGGACTCGTCATCGATATCGGCCCAGGCGTCGAGCACGTAGGCCAGCATCGGGCGACCGCACAGCGCGTGGAGAACCTTTGGCGTGCTCGAGCGCATCCGGGTCCCGAGCCCCGCGGCCAGAACGACGGCGGCGGTGCGCCCGGGCGAGGCCGATGGTGGAGGCGTCATCAGAAGGTGGCGGTAGCGTATGGGCGCGCCGTCGCGGGTGTCAATCGAGGACGCCCTGCTCGTTGGTCAGGCATTCCGGCGGGCGATCGCCTCGATCTCGATCCGGGCGCCCTTCGGGAGCGCGCCCACGGCGAAGGTGGATCGGGCGGGGGCGGGATCGACCACGTGCGTCGCGTAGATTGCGTTGACCGTGGCGAAGTCGTTGATATCCGCCAGGAAGATCGTGGTCTTGACGACATCCGCAAACGAACAGCCTGCCGCGTCCAGCACGGCGGCCATGTTCCGGAGGGCGCGCTCGGCCTGCGCCTCGACCCCGTCAACGAGCTCGCCAGTGGCTGGGTCGAGACCGAGCTGACCGGCACAGAAGACCAGGTCTCCGCTGATGATCGCCTGGCTGTACGGCCCCATTGCGGCCGGCGCCCCTGCCGTCGAGATCGCCTGTCGGTTCACGGACCTGTCTCCTCGTGTTTCGGTCGCGCCATGGCGGCCCGGCTGATCGCCGTCACAATGACGGACGGGCGCACATCGCCGGGTACGACGATCGTGCCGTCGTCGAGCGCGGCGAGCACGGATTCGGCGGCTGATGCCGCCTCGACCTCCGAAGCATAGAGGACCCAGAGCGTCGGGCCGGACCCGGACAGGCCGACCGGGCGACCGAGGCGGCGAACCAGTCCTCGCCGCAGGCTCCGGAGGCCCGGAACGACGATGTCTGCCGCCCCGGCCAGATCATTGGCGCTGGCAAGCACGCCGGCCCGCATCAGGAGGGCATCGGTCCTCATGCCGGCGCGCCACTCGCCGGCCAGGTGCTCAGAGGCTGCCCGCGTGCTACCCGGATCGCTGGCCGCGCCGGCGCCGCCCAGATCGAGGGTCGCAAAGACGAGCGCCGTCGGGGCCGGAACGCCCGCCGTCACCAGCAGCACGCCAGGCGACGTCCCCCGAAGTCCGGGAAGAGGCTCCACCTCCTCGCCCGAACCCGTCACGACGGCAGCCCCGCCAGCCAGGAAGAACGGGACGTCTGCTCCGAGCTGGACCGCCACGCGACGCCGGAGTGCCGCCAGTTCAGTTGACTCGAGGACCAGGTCGGCGCCCCAGGCGACGAGCGCGGCGTCGAGGGCGGCTGCCGCATCGCTGCTGCCGCCGGCCAGGCCCGCGGCGACGGGGATGTGCTTCTCGAGGCGCGCGGCCAGCGGAAAGGCATCCACCGAGCGACCCACGGCGGAGCGCGAGGCCGCGATGGCGCGGAGGACGAGGTTGTCCGCGACCGAGCCGGCGTCGTACCCGCTGGCCCTGAGGGTGTCGGCGGTGCCCTGTGCGCGCGCGACACTCAACCGATCGGCCAGCCCCAGTGGGACCATGACCGAGTGGAGACTGTGGAATCCATCCGGGCGCCGGCCGAGGATGGCCAGCGAGAGGTTCACCTTCGCCGGGGCGAGGCGGACGACCGGCGAGAGGCGCCGATCCGTCGGCGTGCCGCTAGTCACGAGGTTCGCCCAGCGCACCGTAGAGCGCGATCCACTCCGCCACCGAGAGCGTCTGCGGGCGCCGATCGCCGCTGATCCCGACGAGCGCCAGGGCCTGATCCACCCGCGCCTGTCCCGCCTCGAGCTGCCGGCCAAGCACGTTCCGGAGCATCTTCCGCCGCTCGCGGAAGCCGGCCTGGACGAGCGCCCACAGTCCATCCTCGTCGGCTGGTGCAACCGAAGGCCGAGCCAGACACGAGTCCGCTGGCCCGTTCCCTGATTCGTACGGCTCCAGGACGATCACGGCAGACGCAACGCTCGGCGCTGGCTCGAAGGCGGCGGCCGGCACGCGACAGGCGATCCGAACGGCGGCGTGATACTGGACGAAGACGGACAGATAGCTCATCCGCCCGGGTGGGGCGGTGATTCGCTCGGCGACCTCCCACTGGACCATCAGGACCATTCGGGTCGGTCGCGGCGGGGAATCGAGCAGGCGATGCAGGACCGGGCTGGTGATGTGATACGGAAGGTTGGCCACCACCGTGAACGGCCCCGGCACGAGTGACGGCAGGTCTTGATCAAGGGCATCACCCTCGATCAACGTGAGGGCACCGGGCGCCATTGGATCGTCAGATCCCCGCGAAACCGCGTCCGAGAGGCGCTTTCGGACCAGGCCGGCGAGGCGGAAATCCAGCTCGACGGCGGTCACTGCGGCGCCGGCATCCAGGAGGCCGCCGGTCAGGATGCCGAGCCCTGGCCCGATCTCGAGGACGCGATCGCCCGGCACCACCGCCGCCTCGGCCAGGATCGCCTCGAGCACATCCGGATCCGCGAGGAAGTTCTGGGACAGTGAGTGGCGGGCGCGGAGCCCTTCGTCGCGGAGTAGGCGACGGACCGCCAGCGGGTCGAGGGTCGGTCCACGGCCGCGGGACGCCGGCGTCTCGCTCACCGCGGGGCCAGGGGCAACGACGGCCGCGCATCGAGATCGAGTCCGGCCCGCTCGCCCGCCGCGAAGCGCCGGGCGCCAGCCGCGCCGATCATCGCCCCGTTGTCGGTGCACAGACCCGCTCTCGGGATGATGACGGGAATCGCGAGCGCGTCGGCTTCACCGATCAGCCGGTCGCGGAGGACGCCGTTGGCGGCCACTCCCCCACCGAGGACGATGCACCGGGCGCCGGCAGCCTTCGCAGCCCTGATGGTCTTCGTGACCAGGACATCGGTCACGGAGTCCTGGAAGCCCCAGGCGAACTCGGCGATCGTGGCGTCGGGCAGACGCTCGTCCGGGTGAGCGCCGATGCCCTCGTCGTGGCGCGCGGCATCGATGATCCGCCGTGCGGCCGTCTTGAGACCCGAGAAGCTGAAATCCAGCGAGTTCCCGAGCCAGGCGCGGGGGAACACGGCGTCGCGGCGAGTGGCACCCTCGGCGGCCCGCTGGATCGCCGGACCCCCTGGATAGGCCAGCCCGAGGAGCCGGCCGACCTTGTCGAACGCCTCGCCCGCCGCATCGTCCACGGTCCCACCGAGAAACCGATAGTCGAGGTGGTCGCGCATCTCGACCAGGAAGGTGTGACCGCCGGACACGATGAGCGCGACGAGCGGGAAGATCGGCTCGGCCGCGTCCTGCCCTGCGTCGAGGAGCCAGCTGGCGTACAGGTGACCCTCGAGGTGGTTCACTCCCACGAGCGGGCGGTCGTGGATCCAGGCAAGGGTCTTGCCGACGTTGATCCCGACGAGCAGCGACCCGGCCAGGCCGGGGCCATAAGTCACGGCGACCGCGTCGACGTCGGACATGCCCGCACCAGCCGAACGCATTGCTTCGTCCAGCACGGGGAGGATCCAGCGGAGATGCGCCCGAGCGGCGACCTCCGGCACGATCCCACCGGTCGCGGCATGCATCGCCACCTGGCTGGCAACGACGTTGGCATGGATCTGCCGACCCCCCTCGACGAGGGCGACCCCGGTCTCGTCGCAGGATGACTCGATCGCCAGGATCAGCGGACCGCTCATCGAGGCGCTCCGTGGGGTGCATCGAGCGGCGTGACCGTGATCGTCGGGCCCTCCGGCGCGGGCGACGCGGCCAGCGCGGCCCGCCAGCCCGCGATGAGTTTGGTCATCCCCGGATCCTGGAGCGGCGGCGTCGTCATGATCACGGCGTCCTCCCCGTTGTCCGAGTAGTACCGCGTCCGAAGGCCGGCCGGCCGGAAGCCGTATTTCTCGTACAGCCGACGCGCCGCCACGTTGGAGAGCCGGACCTCGAGCGTCGCCTCACGCGCGTGGCGAGCGATGGCCACGTCGAGGAGGGCCAGCAGGAGGGTCTCGCCGACCCGCTGGCGGCGCCAGGCGGGATCCACCGCAAACGTGGTCACGTGCGCTTCGTCGACCATCAGCCAGATGCCACCGTAGGCGACCACGGCTCCCGAGGCCCTGACCACGAGATAGGTGGCCAGTCGGTTGGTCGCCAGCTCGCTTCGATACGCCTCGTCGGGCCATGGGACGCTGAAGCTGGCCCGCTCGATCCGGTGGACCTCTGGCAGATCTGCCTCGGACATGGGTTCGATGCGAAGGATCATCGGGGATCGGTCGACCATTCGATCGAGCCACTCGAAGCGGTGATCCCGCGCGGCAGGGTCACGTAGTCCGGGACGAGCTGCTCCGCATCGTCGAACTGGCCCGAGCGCAGGCGAGCGGAACCGAGCTTGATCAGCGCACTACAGAGTCCGTTCTGAGCCGCGGCACCCCGCGCGACCGCGTCGTCCGGCGCCCGGCCCTCCAGGTCGACCGCGACGAGGGTCGTCGCCGGGCCGATCTCGAGAGGGGCGCCGCTTGGCAGCATCTGGGGCTGCGCTCCGTGCCGGTTGATGACTCGGTCCCGCGGGCCGGCTGGCAGCAGGAGCATCACCTCCACGGATCCGTCGACGATGCCCTGGTCGCCGACCGCCCGCAGGAGCGCTTCGGCCGTGCTCACGCCGACGATCGGGAGGCGCAGTGCGTGGGCAAGGGTCTTGCCCGTGGCGAGGCCGACACGCAGACCGGTGAAGGCTCCCGGACCCGTCCCGACGATGATGCCGGCCAGAGCCTCGCGCCGAAGGCCGGCGTCGCTCATGAGCGACTGCACCTCGTCGAGGAGCAGCTCGCCGTGGCGGAAACCGGCGGGTCTGCTCCGCTTCAGGATGGTCTCGCCGTCGAGCCGGCCCGCACCCACCACGATCTGCGACGTCGCCGTATCGAGCGCGAGAATCCAGGCGTCACCCGCCACGCCTCGAGTCGTCATCCGAGCTCGACCCCTGGCGAGCGGCCGGCGCTGGCCGTGGTGGCGGGAGTGGCAGCGGCCATGATGTAGCGGGCGAACCCCGCGGAACCCGGACTGAGCACGATCCGCCGCCCGTCGTCCGTGGTGGCATCGATCCTGACATCCAGGCGATCAGCGGGCAGCGCCACACCCAGTCGATCAGGCCACTCGACCAGCGTGACGCCGGCAGCCTGCCGCTCGTCCACGAGTCCCCCGGCCAGGGCGTCCTCGGCACCAGCGAGGCGATAGAGGTCCAGGTGGAACAGTGGCAGGCGTCCCTGGTACTCCGTCATCAGGACGAATGACGGTGAGCTGATGGTCTCGACCACGCCGAGCCCAGCCCCAAAGCCCTTGGCAAAGACGGTCTTACCTGCCCCGAGATCACCCCACAGGCAGAGGAGGTCGCCGGGTTCCGCGACCGCTGCCAGGGCGGCCGCCAATCCTCGCGTATCGGCTGGAGAGGTCGAGAGCATGGTCAGGCCGGTGTGCCTGACCTCGAGAGGATCTGCCATCGACCGAGCGTACCGGAAGGGCGCGGCTACTGCGTTCGATGGCCGTCCCGCCGGATCGGCGCCGCCACCACGGCGTGGACGCTCCTCAGGCGAAGCGCTCCAGGTCGCCAAGCGGCACGGGCAGCGGCTCCCGGCCGCCCAGACGAATCAGGCCGGCTTCAAGAACGACACCGCCGGCGAACCGATGCAGCCCGGCGAGGCCCGCCCATCGACCCTCGAGACCGGCGAGCGGACCGGCCGTCACGCGGACCAATCCGGGTGGCTGCGCCGGTGCGGCAATCCGGTCGTCGTCGAAGACGAGGCACGCCGGCTCCGGAAGGATGGCCGTCATCTGGCCCTTGAGCGCCGTGAGCACGGCCATCACCGGAGTGGCGATCGGACGCCCCATGGCACCCTCCAGGACGAGGATCGCGAACGGCGGCAGGTCGTGCACTCCGGACCGGGCCCGCCGCTCGGATGCCATGACCTCACGTCTCTCCTTGACGCCCAGTCCGGCCACGATCATCCCGCGCACACCAACCGCCCTGGCCCGGGTGATCGCTTCGGCGTCGATCGTCGATCCAACGACGAGAATGGCACCCGCACCACCGACGTCGATCTCCGACGTCCGGACATGTCCGTCCCGGGCCGCCAGGACGTGGAGCTTGCCGGCGCTCGGCCCACCGAGGGCATCGGCCCCGACGAGCGCCTGTGCCTCCATCCGAAGGCTGAGTCCCGCTCCGGGCGCGACATCACCGACCGTCCCGCCGAATGGAGCCGTCAGCGGCTCTCCGAGTTCCCCCGCGGCAACGCGCCAGCGGCCGCCGCTCCGGAACAGGAGCTCGCCCTGTCCGATCCGCCCGGACGCGCCGCGACGGGCGGGGCGGCCTGCCCACCAGGTCCCGGGCTGCGCCTCTGTCCCGCCGGGGCCCCCGGCGACCTCGGTCCGAAGGTCCCGTCGACGCTCGGCCAGGGGGGCTCCGAGGACCACGGCTTCACCGGCCGCAACGAGTGCCTGCTCTCCAGGCTGCATCGAGAACCAGGCGTCAACGCCGCGCACGGTGACCTGTCGCAGCCGGAGGAGCTCGAAACCGGGCGGGAGCGTCTCGGTCGTCATCGCTCGTCTCGCGGCCAGGCCTGGGTGCTCCAGTCCGCCAGTCGGGTACGTCGTCGGTCTCGTCGCTCCGGAAGGTGCAGGGGAACGTCGCGCAGGTCGACGACCAGGCCGGCCAGACCACCGGTGGCGGATACGGCGACCCGACGTGTCGGTCGCCCGAAACGAACCGTCCGACCGAATTCAAGTCGGGCCCCTCCAGCCGCCCCCGGTGGGAGATCCAGGAACGCGACCTCACCCGCGTTCAGGTCGCGCTCCGTTGTCGCGCCGCCACCATCCAGGAAGAGGTGGGCGTACGGCGTCTTCGCGCGGCGGCCCGCGGTCGGCTTGGCGCCGGCGCCACCGGCGATGACGAGCGTCCCCAGCGGGACGAGGCCGTCACGGGCCAGGTCTGCGAGCAGAAGCCGCCGCTCGGCTGGATCCTCGATCGTTCCGATCGGGCCCAACAGCCGAGCGTGGTCCCGGACGAGCTGGGTTGCACCGACTCGCCGAATCGTGTCAGCCACAGCGAGCACAACCGCCTGAGGCGGGGCCGTGGCGAAGGCTCCCCCGCAGACAACCGTCAGATCCGGGGGAGCGAGCGCATCGACCTCCGGGGTCAGGCCGGCGAGACGGGCCAGGGCGGCACTGGCTGCAGCCAGCCTGAGGCGGGCTCCCTCTCCAGTTCCATCCACCCACGGCCGCCGGCGCAGCTCGCGGAGCCGGTCACTCATCCGGTGCCGGTCGAGGCTTCCCGTGGACCACGCCAGGACCGAGTCGACGACCTCGTCGTCCGGATCGGCCGGCACGAGTCCTCCGTCGGCGGAGATGATCCCGCTGCTCGTCGGACCAGCGCCGCCAACGCCCGGTTCGGCGAGGAATCGAGCGCCTCCGTGAAACCCGACATCGAGCACCTCGGTCCGTCGATCGAGCAGCTCTGCGAGCGACTCGGCGGTCGCGCGCAGGCCGCGACGACCGTCATCCGGCGCGTCGAGCAGCCGGTCCAACGCGACCCGGAGATCGTCACCCGTCCCGCGCCGGCCGGCGATGACCGGGGCGGCCGTGATCCGCGCCGGATCGCCGGGCGGATCGTCGCCCAGCGCATCGAGCCACGATCGGCGGGCCCGCAGCGCACCGGACAACAGGAGCCGCAGTTCCGGGCGACGCCGCGCGGCCGCACCGGCGAGTGCGGCCAGGTCGTCGAGCGCTGCTCGCTCGTCGGCTCCCGGCGGGTCGCTCACCCCGATCAGCACGGCGCTCACGTCGCGGCGCAGGACCAGCTCGGTCATCTCGCGTGGATCGTGCGTCTCCGTGGACGCGGTCACGACCCGCCAGCCAGTCCGGTGGGCATGGACCGACAGCTCATCGACGGTGCGCCGCGTCGCGCCAACGACCGCCAGGGTTTCCGGCGGCCGGCTTCGGGCGGCCAGGCGCGGCATCTCGTCGAGGGCGGCGTCGCGCAGTTCGCGGTGTTTCGCGAGCTCGGGATCAGCGTCGCGCACCCGACCTACCAGCACGGCCAGCAGCGCTGATTCAGGGGTCCCGGCCGGGCTGGCAAGGCTGCCCATGAGCCGCCAGTGCCCCGCCAGGTGGGCGAGCAGGCTGACCGAGGTGGTGGCTCCACCAGCATCGATCACGGCGAGGGTCTCAGGTGCCCGGGTCACGCCGCCATGCTACCGGCGCACGACGAACCGGGGCTTGCCGGTGGATGCTGCGGGTTCACGCGTCCCAGGTGATCTCTTCGTCGAGGTCCTCGAGCCGCTCGATCAGCTGCTCGATCCCGTCCTCATCGGCCAGGATGGCGCTCGCGCCGGCCATCTCCCCACCGAAGAGACTCCGCAGCACGGGGTCGAAGAAGAGCATGGCATTGGCGCCAAGCGGCCGATACGGGCGACTCGCGTGGAGGAAATGCACGGCCGAGGTGGTCATGCCGCGCAGCTGGATCTCGCGCGCAACCTCCTCGATGAGCTCGTCGCGTTGATCCTCGGGCAACTCGCCCGGCCCGAAGGTGGTCACGTCGACATCGCGGGCGTGGCGCCATCGCTTCCGACGGCCGCGACGGTCGCACCACCGAGCGCACGCTGGAAGGCCTGATAGGCGGCCGATCCGCGCAGCGCCAGGACGACCTGGTCCAGGCTGCCTGGATCAACGAGCTCCTCGCGGAGCGTCCTGACGACGACGGCGGCAGCCTCATCGAGCGGGAACCCGCCCACGCCGGTTCCGAGCGCGGGGAAGGCCATGCTCGTCGCGCCGATCTCCCTCGCGCGCGCCACCGCGCTCCTGACAGCCGCCGCGATCGCTTCGGCCGTGGTTCGGCGATCGCGATCCAGCGACACCGCATGAATGACGGCCTTCGCGGCGAGCGATCCGGCGGGCGTCACGACCGCCGACCCGATGGCCAGTGGGCCCTGTCGGACGGCCGCAAACTCGATCTCATCCCCACCGGCCCTCTTGAGTGCACCGCCGACACCAGTCGACATCCACAGCGAGGGGCTGGCGGGGTTCACGATCGCGTCGACCTCGAGGACGCAGATGTCCCCATTCCACAGTTCCAGGCGAGTCATCCGTCTCCTCCGGAGACGAGAGTGCGGGTAAGCGTCGATCCGGCCGCGGCATCGTACACCCGGGGAAGCCGCCGAGCCATGTTCGTCACGACTTCCCAGGAATTCGTAGTGCGGCGCCGCGCCAGGTCCGCGACCGTGATCTGGGCGCTCCCTTGTCGACCGATGAGGACGAATTCATCGTCGATGGTCACCGGCGGGCCAGGCACGCCCGTGACATCGGCCATGACCGCATCCATCGCGACGGTGCCGACGAGCGGGACTCTCGCGCCGCGGACGATGGCTTCGGCGGCGTTCGAGAGGGACCGCGACCAGCCGTCTCCGTACCCGAGCGGCAGCGTGGCAATCCGGCTCGGTGCGGACGTCCGGAAGGTCGGGCCGTAGCTGATCCCCCAGCCGGCCGGCAGATCGGCAACCCTGACCGGACGCGCCTTGAGCGAGAGGACGGGCAGAAGGGCCTCCGCCCGCGGGCTCAAGGGTCGATCGGTGAGCTCGTCGGGCACGAGACCGTAGATCGACAGCCCAGGTCGGACCGAATCGTAGGATGCCGCGCCCTCGGACAGGAGTGAGCCACTGGCCCGGACGTGGCGGCCCGGGATTCGAATGCCGGCCTGGCGAAGCGCGGCGGCGGCGGCCTCGAAGGTCTCGAGCTGGCGCCCCGTGATCTCAGGGTCCTCCGAGGCCTGGAGGTGCGTCCACAGGCCGTCGAGACGCATGGACCGGTTGGCTGCCACCGTTCGCGCGGCCGAGACGAGCGCTTCGCCGACCATGCCGCCACGCCCGAGTCCGGTTTCGACCTCCAGCTGAATGCCGAGCCGACGGCCCGTCCATCCCTCGAGCGCGCGTGCAGTGCGATCGAGGACCACGGGGTCGCCAGCTGGAATCGCAATCCGCCGCCGCGCCGCCTCCTGGGCCCAGGCGGGCGGGATCGGGTACAGGACCTGGATCGGTCGACGGACGCGGGCGCCCCTCAGCTCGAGGGCTTCATCAATCGTGGCAACGCAGAAGCCATCGGCCCCGGCTGCTTCAAGGGCTCGAGCGATCGGTATGGCGCCGTGACCGTAGGCATCCGCCTTGACGACCGGGTGGACCGGCGTGCCGGATCCCGCCAGTGCGCGAAGGGTCGCGAGGTTGCCCACCAGGGCGTCGAGATCGATCGTCAGCCAGGCCGACCGCGGAAGCCCGGCGGTAGCGGAAATCCTCAGCGCCGGCGCCATCAGGAGAGTGGAAGCGTAGCCGTGCGATCCGTGAAGCCGAGCCGCTGCTTCCCGCCACGCTCCCGCTCAGCAACGGCCGCCAGTCGCTTCCTGGCGATCGGCAGCGCTTCGCTCAAGTCCGACGCGAGCATCCCGGCATCGCCGAGTCGCTCCCGGACGATGTCGCCGGCCGCGCCATGCAGATAGACGCCCACCCGAGCCGCCGCGCCCGGGGTCAGGCCCTGGGCCAGGAGCGAACCGATCACGCCGGCCAGCACATCGCCTGTTCCGCCAGTTGCCAGCCCGGGATTCTCGAACGGTGCGACGGACACGCTCCCGTCCGGATCGGCAATCACCGTCCGGGCGCCCTTCAGCACCACGACCTGACCCCAGCGCGATGCGGCGTCGCGACTGGCGGCTGCGCGGTCCTCGTCGTTCGCGACGAGATCACCGTCGGCCGCCGGGTCGATCCCGGCGTCGGCCCTGAGGCGAGCGAATTCCCCGGGGTGCGGCGTCAGCACGGCCGGTCGCGTCGCGCCGGTCCACCATGCTCCGAGGGTGGCCATCGAGCGAAGCGCCTCGGCGTCCAGGACGATCGGGGCCGGTGATGCGTCAGCCGCAGTCCCGAGGAGCTGGCGGACCAGCTCGGTCGTGGCGAGACCCGGCCGCAGGCCGGGGCCGAGGACGATCGCATCGTGCTCGTGATCGAGGATCCTGGCCAGCGCTGGCTCCGGGTCGAGCTCCTCGACGTCGTCCTCTGGCAGGGCCATCGTAGTCGCCTCGACCACCTTCGCAGCGAACAGCGGCTGGAGCGACTCGGGGATCGCCAGGGTCACGAGACCAGCGCCGGAGCGACCGGCAGCGCGACAGACGAGCAGCGCGGCGCCCGCATAGTCGAGCGAACCGGCGATGACGAGCAGCTTGCCGAAGGTGCCCTTGTGACCCCGGGCCGGACGTTCCGGGAGGAGCGCGGCGATCGTCCGGTCGTCGAGGACGGAGCGTTCGTCGGCCAGAGCGGGCGACGCGGGCTCCTCCAGGCTGGCGCCCCCGACGGAGTCAGCCGGCTGATGACCGAACCCCAGTCGCCGCTCAGCCACCGCCGGGCCCCTCGGCCGTCGCGTCGTGCAGTGCGCGAAGGCGATCCATGCGGGCGAGGATCTGACGCTCCCGGTCGTTCAACCGTTCATCGATGTCCGGCGGAAAGACGTACCGACCACCGGCCTGGCGAATTCCGAACGCAATCGCCACCGCGTAGTCGTCCTCGTGGGAGATCGAGACCGCGATCCGCTCCATGCCCAGCTGCTCGGCCCGGCGCTCGGCCCTTCCGTGCAGCCGGACCGCCGGCTGGCCGGTCGGCAACCGCTCGATCTCGATGTCACGCCAGCCGATGCCCCGGACCCCGAGCCCGAGCACCTTGCTCACAGCTTCCTTGGCTGCCCAGCGTCCAGCGAAGGTCTCGGGGCGGTCGCGAACGTAGCGCTGCTCGGACGGCGTCAGGACCCGGTTGCTGAAGCGTGATCCGAACCTGGCCAGCGATCGACGGATGCGGTCGACCTTGATGATGTCGATGCCGAGTTCGGTGGTACCGGCCGGCGGCCCGCCCGGAACCGCGCCGTCGTCACCAGGTGTCGGCTGCGTGCCCGGGGCCATCGTTACTACTCGACCGTGACGGACTTCGCCAGGTTGCGCGGCTGGTCGACATCCGTGCCACGAGCGACCGCCATGTGATAGGCGAACAGCTGGAGCGGAATGATGGCCAGCACCGAGCCGATCGTTTCGTGGGTCGCGGGCACCCAGCAGACGTCATCGGCATAGGCCCCGATCTGCCGATCTCCTTCCGTCGCGACCGCGATGACCTTTGCGTCGCGGGCTCGACCTTCCATCACGTTGCTGATCAGCTTGTCGTAGGTCGACGACTTCGTCGCGACCGCCACCAGCGGATACTCGGCATCGAGCAGCGAGATCGGTCCGTGCTTCAACTCGCCGGCTGGGTAGCCCTCGGCATGGACGTAGCTGATCTCCTTCAGCTTGAGGGCCCCTTCGAGGGCGGCGGGGTAGGTGGCGCCTCGCCCGACGAACATGAAGCCGTGGGCGTTGACGTACCGCCGCGCGAGATCGTGCGCGGTCGGCGCGTTCAGCTCGAGCGCTCGCTGGGCAGCTTCGGGCAGGGCGCGGAGCGCGGCCCCAATCTCCACCTCCGCTGCGGCCGACATGGTCCCCAGAAGCCGTCCGATCGCGGCCGCCAGGACCACGAGCGTGGTGACCTGCGTGACGAAGGTCTTGGAAGCCGCGACGGCGATCTCCGGCCCGGCTTGCAGGAACAGCACGGCGTCCGCCTCGCGGGTGATGGCGGATCCGACCGTATTGGTGACGGCGATGATCGGGCAGCCCCGTTCTCGCGCCAGGCGCGTCGGGGCGATCGTGTCGGCGGTCTCGCCGGACTGGGTGACGGCGATGACCAATGTCCGTGGGTCGAGCGGCGGCGGGCTGTAGCGGAACTCCGAGCCGACGGTCACGCGGGCCGGGAGTCCGGTCCATGCCTCGAGCGCGGCGGCACCGACCTGCGCCGCATACGACGCCGTCCCGCAGGCCACCAGCTCGATCCGCGTGACCTCGCGCAGGCGCGCGGACATGGCCTCGATCTCCGGCGCGTGGATGCGGTCGTGGCGGTCCACCCGTCCGGCCAGCGCCTGCCGCAGGGCGACGGGCTGCTCATGGATCTCCTTGAGCATGAAGTGCTCGAAGCCGCCCTTCTCGGCCACCTCGGGCGACCAGTC
>JBDSJV010000059.1:0-5393 GCA_039917225.1 Candidatus Limnocylindrales bacterium | reverse complement strand
CGGCATGCTGTGTTCCGGTGAGGAACTCGGCATCACCAGCGACGGCGACGGCATCCTGATCCTCCCGGCCACGACGCCGATCGGCGCTCGGCTGACCGATCTCTACGGCGACACGATCCTGGATGTCGACGTAAAGCCCAATCGTGGCGATGCGCTGTCGATCCTGGGGCTTGCGCGCGAGATCGCAGCCATTACCGGTGCGCCGATCCGGATGCCGACCATCGAGGTCAGCGAAGCCGGGGTGCCGGTTCACGACCGCCTGGCGGTTGACGTCGGAGACGCCACCCTGTGCCCGCGCTTCGTTGGCCGCTGGGTCGACGGCGTTCGCGTGGGACCGTCGCCCGACTGGGTCCAGATGCGGCTCATGGCAGCCGGCGTCCGCCCGATCAGCAACGTGGTCGATGTCTCGAACTACGTGATGCTCGAACTTGGAAAGCCGATCCATACGTTCGATGCCGCCAGCGTCCGTGACGGCCGCCTCGCGGTCAGGCTGGCGACAGCCGGCGAACGCCTCATGACCCTCGATCACGTCGATCGAACGCTCGACGCCGAGACCCTGCTGATCGCCGGCCTCGACGGACCCCTGGCCATCGCCGGCGTCATGGGCGGCGCCGTGTCCGAGGTCCACGCAGGGACGTCGGCGGTGATCATCGAATCGGCCATCTTCGACCCGGCCAGCATCCGGCGGACCGCCTTTCACTACGCGCTGCGATCGGAGGCGAGCCTTCGCTTCGAGAAGGGCCAGGAGTTCCGCCTGGCGAGACTCGGCGCGGATCGAACGGCTCAACTCCTGGGTGAGTGGGCGGGCGGCAGCAGCGCGCCCGGCAGGATCGATACAGCGCCCGAGGAGCCGGCGCTCGAGCGCGTCCCGTTCCGACCCGCCCAGGCCGGGCGTCTTCTTGGTATCGACCTGCCTTCCACGACCCAGGCGGCGCTGCTGGAGCGAGTCGGGATTGCCGTCGAGTCAGCGGGCCCCTCGGCGACGCCGGTCGTGGTGCCGGTCGCTCGCGGGTCCAGTCCGCTCGACGTGCCCGCTCCAGCGGCCGACGTCATGGTGGCCGTCATTCCGAGCTGGCGACGGGATCTCGCCATCGAGGCGGACATCGTCGAGGAGCTCGCGCGGGTGCATGGCTACGACCGGATTCCCGGCACCCTGCCCGCGACAGCGATGCCGCAGTACCGACCCTCGCCGCTCGCCCTGCGGGACGCGGTGAGGACGGCGCTGGCGGGCCACGGCCTTCACGAGGTCGTGACACACGCCCTGGTCGAGCGTGCCCAGGTGGAGCGGTGGGCGTGGGTGGACCCCGGGTCGCCGGCGGATGGCGAAGACGCCGCGTCCGGCGAAGCCGTCACCGTTACCAACCCGTTGTCGATCGACCATGCCGTCCTGCGCCAGGGGCTCGTCGGGGGGCTTCTGGCGACGATCGCCGCGAATCGACGCCGTGGCCAGGACGACCTCGCGCTGTTCGAGGTCGGCAAGGGCTACGGTCGAGTCGGCGATTCGCCGCACGAGTGGTGGCGACTCGGTCTCGCACTCGCTGGCGCGTTCGAGGTACCGGCCTGGAACCGCCCGCGTCGCCCGGCCGACCTGGATGACCTCAAGGGGATCGTGGAGGAGCTATGCGGGCTGCTCCGGCTTTCGGCACCGAACTACACCGCGGTCCGCACCGAACCGGCGCTCCATCCCGGGCGCGCGGCGCGCGTGTCGGCGATCGACGGCGAGGGTCGCCTGGTGATAAGCGGTCTGCTCGGCGAGATCCATCCCGGCCGGGCGGCTGCCGACGACGAGCGCATGGCTGGGGCCCTGGTCGCAGAACTGTCAGTCGCGGGCCTCTCGATCGGGGCGATGCCCGTCCCTCGCGGCGTGATGCCCGGACGCTTCCCCGTGGTCGAGCGGGATGTGGCCATCGTGGTGGCCGAGTCCGTCCCGGCCGCACAGATCGCCCTATGGATCCGGGCGAGCGGTGGCGACCTGCTCCATGACGTCCGTCTGTTCGATGTCTACCATGGGCAACCGCTGGCGCCCGAGGAACGGAGCCTGGCCTTCCGACTGACCTTCGAGGCGGAGCGGACGCTTTCGGACGAGGAGATCGACTCAGCCTTGGCGGACGTGCTGGCGGCCGTCGTTGAAGCGGGGGGTCGGATCCGAAGCTGAGGTCAGGTACGACCGGCTGCGGATGATCTCCATCGACGCTGTTGCTCCGCGCGGAGCCCCGCTGCTACCCTGTCGAGGCGAAGGGAACGATCTTCGTTCCTTCCTGATCACCTGACCGCCTGGAGGCGCCATCACCGTGGATATCGTCGGCGCCATCACCAACATCAAAGGTCTGGACCTGGTGATCTACTTCGCCTTTGCCGGGATGTTCATTCTCGGCTACATGCAGGGGGTCATCCGACGCCTCGTCGGGATCGGGACGACGCTCCTGTCGCTGCTCGTTGCCGCCCAGCTCCGCGAGCCGCTCGGGTCATTCCTGGCGTCGAACTGGACGCAGTACACCCGGGACTACAACTACATGCTCGCATTCGGCTTCGTCTTCCTGGCTGGCTTCATCGGCTCCTTGATCGCGACCCAGCTGTTCTTCAAGCCCGTGCCACTGTTTGCCAGGTACCCGGTCCTGGACGAGTTGCTCGGGGGATTCCTGGGTCTCCTCCAGGGAGCGCTCTTCCTCGCCGTGTTCTTCCTCATCACCGACCCGTTCTTCACTGTCTCGGGAACCCTGGTTCGTAGCAACGAGATCGTCTTTCTCCGCCAGTTCCACGAGGCCTTCCAGGGGAGCGTCACCGCGTCGGTCGTCCGTGACCAGATCGTTCCCGCCTTGCTTTTCTTCGTTGGTGGGCTCTTTCCATCCGACGTGACATCCATCTTCCGCGACTGAGCGCAACGCCTGTCGACAGCCGACCCTTTCCACGCTCGCGGCTGGAGTCCGACCCTCTCGAGGCAGCGAGCGCACTGATTGGCGCGCTTCTCGTCCGGGACGCACCCGGCCTGCCGCTTCGGGTCGGTCGGATCGTCGAAGTGGAGGCCTACGGAGGTCCCGAGGATCTGGCCTCTCACGCGCGCGCCGGGCGGACGCCGCGCACGAGCGTCATGTTCGGCGCAGCGGGGCATGCCTATGTGTACCTTGTCTATGGGATGCATCATTGCCTCAATGTCGTCAGCGGCCCAGCTGGCTCCGCAGGTGCTGTGCTGCTGCGAGCCGTGGAGCCCCTCGAAGGGACCGCGCTGATGCGTGAGGCGCGTGCGGACGCGCCGAGAGCCGCAGTCGACGATACGAAGCTGGCGTCAGGGCCGGGCCGCCTGTGCCTGGCATTCGGAGTCGACCGCAGCCAGAACGGGCTCGACCTGTGTGCTGGCACTGGGTCGCTGCGTCTCGAGCGCCCGCGCCACGCGCCGGAGACGATCGCGCTCGCGAGGACGCCACGAATCGGCGTCACCTACGCTTCCGAACCGTGGGCGAGTCAAGCGTGGCGGGTCATCGACAGGACCAGCGCTGCTTTGTCGGGCCCCAGCTCAAACCCGCGAGGACTGTGACGTGGACGACCGCTCAATCGAGCTGCTCGAATTCCCCCTCGTCCGAGAGCGGTTGGCCGCTCACGCGTCCTTCGGCCCCGGTCGCCGCCTGTGCGAGGCGCTCGTACCCAGCCCTGAGGCCGTGCTCGTCGCACGAGCCCTCGACGAAACGGATCAGGCCCGCGCGCTGCTCGAGGAGCGGCCGGGACTCGGCGTGGGTGGAGCCCATGACATCGGCCCGGCCGTCGACCGCGCGACCCGGGGAGGGCGCCTCGATCCGTCCCAGTTCCTCGAGATCGCAGACACACTTGAGGCAGCCACCCGGCTGAAAGGCGCCCTGGCCGATGACCGACGGCCGCTGCTCCGGGATCTGGCGCCGGAGCTTCACCCGCTGCCCGTCATTCGGACCACGCTGGCCAGGTCCTTCGACCCTGCAGGCGAACTCCTCGACACCGCGTCCGCCAGGCTGGGGTCTCTCCGGAGCGCGGTCCGGGTGGCCTACGATCGACTTCGGCGCCGCCTGGATTCGCTCGTCGGATCCGAATTGGGCAGCGCGCTCCAGGAACCGATCATCACGCTCCGCAATGGCCGCTACGTCGTGCCGGTCCGCGCCGATGCCCGGGGCAGGGTGAAGGGCATCGTCCACGATGCCTCGGGCTCGGGACAGACGCTCTTCGTCGAGCCGCTCGTGGTCGTCGAGCTTGGTAACGCCTGGCGCGAAGCTCAGGTCGCAGAGTCGGAGGAGGTCGCCCGGATCCTCGACGAGCTTTCGGCGCTCGTGGCCGTACACGTGGAGCCACTCCGGGAGACGCTCGCGGCTCTTGGCCGGTTCGACTTCTGGGCCGCCAAGGCCGCCCTCGGCGCCGAGATGGACGGGGTTCGGGCGGAAACGGCCACGCGGACTGAGATCAGCCTGCTGCAGGCGCGACACCCCGGGCTGAGCGGCCGCGTGATCCCGATCGATGTCCGGCTCGGCGACGGTTTCACCGCTCTCGTCGTGACCGGTCCCAATACCGGTGGCAAGACCGTCACCCTGAGGACCCTCGGGCTGCTCTCCCTGATGCACCAGGCTGGTCTGCACGTTCCTGCGGCACCGGGGAGCCGTTTGGCGATCCTCTCGAACGTCCTGGCCGATATCGGCGATGAGCAATCGATCGCGCAGTCCCTGTCCACGTTCTCCGGGCACCTGCGGTCAATCATCCGGATTGTCCAGGAGGCCGGACCGGGCACGCTCGTGCTCCTGGATGAGCTCGGGGCGGGTACCGATCCAACCGAGGGCTCGGCACTCGCCCAGGCCCTGCTCGACCACTTCATTCACGCCGGGGCGCTGGTCGCGGCGACGACGCACTACGCGGAACTGAAGGCCTACGCCCACACGACACCAGGAGCCTCCAATGCGGCGGTCGAGTTCGATCTGGCGACGCTCAGTCCGACGTATCGCCTCTCGATCGGCCTCCCCGGAGGGTCGCAGGCATTCGCGATCGCCGAGCGGCTCGGCCTGCCCGACAGGATCGTGGCGGACGCCCGTGCCCGTCTGACCGACGCCCAGCGCACCTTCGAGGCGACGCTCGCCCAGATCCGCGAGTCGGAAGGAGCGACGACCGATGCCCTCGCCAACGCGCGTGCCGCCGAGGTTCGCGCCACAGCAGCCCTCGCAGCGGCGAATGAGGATCGTCGTCAGGCTCGTCGGGAACGTGACGAGGCCCTGCAGACCGCCCGGGCCGAAGGCGAGCTGATGCTGTCGCAAGTCCGAGCTGAGGTGCAGGCGCTGAAGTTGACGCTCGAGCGCGGACAATTGGCCGCTCCGGCACTCGACGAGGCGCTCGCTCGCATTGAGGCCGAGGCAGCCCGCTTGCCCGGCGCGACCGCCGCGGAGCCCTCC
>JBDSJV010000058.1:0-4654 GCA_039917225.1 Candidatus Limnocylindrales bacterium | reverse complement strand
CGGAAGAAGCTGATGTCGCGCTCGTAGCGGTCCAGCGTCGATTCGCCCGTTGGGGCTTCCTCGGCGATCTTGTCGATCATGATCAGGGCGTCGTGGCCCAAAGCCGCGCAGACCTCCACGCACTCGGCGCAGCCCTTGCAGTGAACCGGATCCACGAAGATCCCGAACTGGCCGCGATCGATGCCACGGCGCGCCGGAACCTCACCGTACTTCTGCGTGGCGGCGAAGTGCGACGCGGCGGTCCGGGTGGCCAACACCGCGTCAGGGCGCGTTCTCGCGAACGCGGCGATCCGCCCATCAAGTTCCGGCTCCGGGACCACGACCCCGAGGATCGCGGTATCAGGGCAGGCGTTGACGCAGGCCATGCAGCCGACGCACTTCTCGGCCAGCAGATCCGGGATCTGCGGGGCCAGGCGGGAGAAGTCGCGGACCGCGGAGGTTGCTGGCGGAATGATGCTCCGAGCCAGGCCCACGTCGGCAGGCAACTCCCGGTCTGCGATTCCGCGGCGGTAGGCCGGGACGACGCTCCGCCCGAACTCCTCGACGTAGGCATCGATATCCAGCAGTGGCGGCGCGATCGTCGCCAGGCGGTCGACCTGCAACTCCTTGAGCTCGCCCGCATCCTTCTGGAACGGGCTCTCGTCCGGGTGCGGGTCGGGCGACGCCGGGACCTGAGCGGTGACGGCGCGTTCGGTCGTTGGGGTCTCAGGCATCTGAACCGCCGGTCGAAAGGATCTCGAGCTCTTCGGTCATGGCATGGATCAGATCCGTCGTGGACAGAACGCCGATCGGGATCGTCGGATCCGCATCATCGACCACCACGAGGCGGTGGATCTTGTGCCGTTCCATCTTTCGCGCGGCGTCATCGAGACTTGCCGAGCGATGCACGGTGATGGCGGGTGTGGTCATCAGGTGGCGGACGGCGAGTCCCGGCCAGTTCGACCAGAGGTACTCGGTGGCCCGGGCCCGGGTGAGGTCGGTCTGCGACAGGACGCCCACCAGGGACCCAACCGAGTCGACCACGGGCAGGCCGTGAACGTGATGGTGATCCATCAGCCCCGCGGCCTCGGTCAGCGTGGCGTCGGAGCGAATGACGATCGGATCGATCGCCATGCGGTCGCCGACGGTGGCGGGTGCAGTCGATTGAGTCATCGGGTGGTTCCCTCCAGGACGCGCTCGTCGGACGTGTCGTCGCTTGAGCGAATGGCGCCAATGGCGGCGGTGACGTCGATGAGGCCGTCATAGGCCTCGGTGATGACCTCGAGGTTGGCATCCACGACGGACTCGCCGCCCTTCCCGAAGAAGCGGCCCAGGCGATCGCGAACCTCGTCGAGCAGCTCCTCGCGACCAAGGCCGGCGCGCTCCGCGAACGGGGAGACGCGCAGGAAGACGCCGACCAGTGCGACGCCCTGCATCCGGACCTCGAGGTCCGCGCGTGGCGCGTGGCGCCGGGCGATCTCCGCCGTGTCGAGCGCGGTGACCCGGATATCCCGGGCCAAAATCTCCGCCCGGAACGAGGCCGGAATGGAGACCCAGATGGCATCAGGATCGCTCAGCGGCGACTGGATGAATACGTCTCCACCGTCCGCGAGCCCGGCCAGTGGATCGCCGAGGCTGAACGCGGACACGGCGTGGAGCGGGACGAGGTCCACCCGGTCGAGCTCCGCGTGGAGCCGGATCGGTGCATCTGCGATGGTCAGGTAGTAGGTGGTGGGCAGGCCCTTCTTCTCTGATCCGTAGCGCGGATATGCCTGGACCTGCTTGCCGAACAGCTCGCCCGCAAGCGTGGCGACCAGCTTGTTGGTGGTCACGCTGCCAAACCCGCCGATGGAGTGACCGCGCAGGCTGTACGCGCCTTCGGGCCGCAGATCCACGGGGACAGCCTCGAGGGCCAGCGGGTGACGAATGCCGACGACGAGGTGCCGCTGCTGTGGCTCGTCATGGTCGGCCAGCCGGTCGAAGATCGCGACGAGATCCCCGGCTGCGATGTCGCGGGAACCCAGGCCGGCCGAGACCGACAGGATCCGCGGGACCAGGCTCCCCTCCGCGGCGGCGACGTAGAGCGCCGACTGGACCTCGCGGGTGAGGGGGTTTGCTGCCGCCAGCGGATCGTCGGTGCGCTCCACGACTGCGACGGCACGGGCATGCTGGAGAACCGCGACCAGCTCGTCCGACGGGAAGGGCCGGAACGCGGTGAGGGCCACGCAACCGACGGGCCTTCCCGCGGCGCGAAGGTGATCCACGACGGCGATGGCGGTGTCGGCCATGGTGCCCATCGAGACGAGGATCTCCTGGGCATCTTCGGTCCGATACGCGTCGATGGGTCCGTAGATGCGCCCGGTGAGCCGCTCGAATTCCGCGTAGGCGTCGGCGAGGATCGCCGGCAGGCGATCCGTATAGGCCCGCTGGCCGATGCGGCCCTTCATGTAGCTGTCCTGGTTCTGAACGACCCCGGTCATGAGCGCCTCGGCCGGATCGAACAGGTCGCGAATGTGATCCCGCGGGTCGCCCACGAACTCGCGCAGGAGGTCGTCCTCGGGCAGGAGCGCATTCTCGAGGGTGTGCGTCGTCAGGAATCCGTCCTGGGCCACCATGAACGGCGTATCCGAGGCCTCGGCCGCGCGACGGGCGATAACCGCGAGGTCAGCCGCCTCCTGGGCATTCCGGGCGAACAGCATGCCCCAGCCGCAGTCGGCGACGGCCATCATGTCGTCGTGTCCGGCGTGGATATTCAGGGCCTGGCTGGTCAGCGCGCGGGCTCCGACATGGAAGACCGCGGGCAGCCGCTTGCCGCTGATCACGTACAGGACTTCCTTCATCAGCACGAGGCCCTGGCCGGCGGTGAAGTTCGTCACCCGGGCACCCGCGAGTGCGGCCCCTTCGGCGGCTGATGCGGAGGAGTGCTCTGACTCGGGCTCGATGAAGCGGAGTGGGGTGCCCCACAGGTCCGTGCGCCCATCGGCGACGGCGGCCTGGTAGACGGCGGCCATCGTGGTCGACGGGGTGATGGGATAGACGCAGGCGACTTCGGCCAGTCGACTCTCGACGTGAGCGACAGCCTCTGAGCCGTCAACGATGGCCGGGATGCCGGGGAACGGCGGACGCGGGCGAGCTTGAGACGTCATGGGGATAGGGTCGGGCAAGCGCGATCGCCAGGGCGAGGACCGCGTGGCCCGAACCACGGGGGCCGCATGGCCCACGCTGCCGGACGGGGTCGCCGACGCTCCCCTACCATCGCGGCTGACCACCACCGTGCCGAGATACCCGAGTGACCGAATCGAGTGAGACGCCGCTTGCCGACGACGACTGGTGGCGGCGCGCCGTCGTGTACCAGATCTACATCCGGAGCTTCTCCGACGCGAACGGCGACGGCATCGGCGACATCGCCGGGATCCGGGAGCGGCTCCCCTATCTCGCGGAACTCGGCATCGACGCGATCTGGATCACGCCGTGGTACCCGTCGCCGATGGCGGACGGTGGCTACGACGTCGCCGATTACCGGGACATCGAGCCGCTGTTCGGGACCCTCGACGATGCTGCCGCGCTCGTCCGAGACGCCCATGCGGCGGGTATCCGCGTCCTGATCGACCTGGTGCCGAACCACACCTCGGACCAGCACGCCTGGTTCAGGGAGGCGCTGGCGAGCCCCCGCGGGTCGGCGGCACGAGCCCGCTACGTCTTCGTCGACGGGCGCGGCCCTGGGGGAACGCTGCCACCCAACAACTGGCCGAGTGTCTTCGGCGGCCCGGCCTGGGTCCGCGTCCCGGATTCGGGCACCGAAACGGGCGATGAACCGGACGAGTGGTACCTCCACGTGTTCGCGCCCGAACAGCCGGACCTCAACTGGGAGAACCCGGAGGTCCACGCGGAATTCGCGACCACGCTCCGTTTCTGGCTGGACCGTGGCGTCGACGGCTTTCGGATCGACGTGGCCCACGCCATGGTCAAGGCCGAGGGCCTGCCCGACCTGCCGGTCGCCCATCTCCTCGGGGACAAGTCGGCACCGGGCCAGCATCCGCACTGGGATCTCCCCGGCGTCCACGACATCCACCGTGCCTGGCGCCGGATCACGGACGGCTACGGCGATGGGCGCGTGCTGATCGGGGAAATCGGGGTGGATGATCAGCAGCGACTCACCGACTACTTGAGGCCCGACGAGTTGCACGCGGCCTTCAACTTCCCGTTCATGGGCACACCCTGGGATGCGTCCGCCTATCGGGCTGTGATCGACGCGACCCTGGAAGCACACCGGCGCGTGGGAGCAGCAGCGACATGGGTCCTGTCCAACCACGATGCAACCCGCCAGGTCACGCGCCTCGGGCGAGCGCACTCGGGATTTCGGAACCGGGAGCTCGATGACGTGCTCGCGACGGATCTCGATCTCGGGACCAGCCGAGCCCGGGCGGCCATCCTGCTGATGCTGGCGCTTCCTGGATGCGCCTACCTGTACCAGGGCGAGGAGCTGGGGCTCTGGGAAGTCGAGGACCTGCCCGAGTCCGCCCTGCAGGATCCGATCTGGGAGCGGAGCGGTCACACCATCCGCGGCCGTGACGGGTGCCGGGTCCCATTGCCATGGAACGGCGATGGAGCGCCGTTCGGCTTCGGGCCGACCGGGTCCGACCCGTGGCTGCCGCAACCGGCCGCCTGGCGGTCC
>JBDSJV010000057.1:0-4282 GCA_039917225.1 Candidatus Limnocylindrales bacterium | reverse complement strand
CGTGGTCGGCCTGCGCGATTACCAGATCACCCGGATCCGAACGTTCATCGACCCGTGGTCGGATCAGCTGGGGGCCGGGTTTCACACGATCCAGGGCTTGCTGGCCCTCAGCCTGGGCGGGATCTTCGGGGCGGGGCTCGGCGAGTCCAGGCTGGCCGGTGGCCTGTATCTCCCGAACGCCTGGAACGACTTCATCTTCGCCATCATCGGCGAGGAGTTCGGCCTGATCGGGGCCGTCTTCGTGATTGCCCTGTTCGTCGTCCTCGCGTACGCCGGTCTGCGCACGGCAATGCGAGCCCCCGACACGTTCGGGGCGCTCCTGGCGACCGGCATCACTGCCTGGCTCTGCCTCCAGGCGTTCATCAACATCGGCGTCGTGGTCGCACTGCTGCCGGTGACCGGGATCACCCTCCCGTTCATCAGCGCCGGTGGCTCGTCGCTGATCATCAGCTTTGCCGCCGTGGGGATCCTGTTGTCGATCTCCCGCGAGACGGTCGAGCGCCGCACAGTGGAGACTCATGCGCCTGCTGATCGCGGGCGGGGGAACGGGGGGACATATCTACCCGGCCCTCGCCGTCGTGGACGCGCTGCGCCGCCGGCCGAATCCGCCTGATCTCCGCTGGCTGGGAGGCCATCGCGGACTCGAGGACCGGATCGTTCCCGCGACGGGCGTCCCCCTGCGCCGTCTCGCGCTTCGTTCGCTTCGATCAGTCGGGCGGGATGTCCACCTCGCCCTCGATCCGATCCGGCTCGGGGTTTCGATCCCCCAGGCGATCGCCCTGCTGGTGGCCGATCGACCTGCGGCCATCTTCACGACGGGCGGGTACGTGTCGATCCCGGTCCTGGTTGCCGCACGCCTGCTCGGGATCCCGGCGCTTCTCTGGGAGGGCAACGTCATGCCCGGACGGAGCGTTCGCGCGACGGCCGGACTGGCCACGGTCATGGCCGTCTCCTTTTCGGCGACCTGTGAGGCGGTCGGCCGTGGTGGGTCAGCCGGGTCGAGGCCCTGTCTTGAGACCGGCACGCCGATCCGCGACCTCGGCTCGACCGATGCCCTGGCTGCGCGGGAGCGGTTCTCGATTGCCGCCGGGGAGCGGCTCATCCTGGTCTTCGGTGGTTCCCAGGCAGTGAAGCGCCTGAACGATGCGGTGGCTGCGGCGCTGCCGAAACTGGTGGAGCGGTTCCATGTCCTCCACGTGACCGGCGAGTCGGGCTATGCCGAAGCGCTGACCGGTCGCGAGGCGCTTCCGGCAGATCGTCGCGCCTGGTACCGGCCGGTGACGTTCCTCGGACACGAGATGCCTGCCGCCCTCGCCGCCGCCGATCTCGTGGTCGGTCGGGCTGGTTCCTCGACGCTGGCCGAAGCCACCGCGGTTGGTGTTCCGATGATCGTCGTCCCGTACCCGCACGCCGGGAACCACCAGCGAGCCAATGCCAGGGTGCTCGCCGACGCCGGCGCGGCGCTCGTCGTGGAGGATGCCGAATTCAACGCCGGCACGCTGCTCGAGGCGGTGAGTGTCCTGGACGACGCCGCGCGTCACGCCCGGATGTCCGCGGCCGCGAGGTCGCTCGGCCGCCCGGGAGCTGCCGCGGCGTTGGCTGCCATCCTGGTCGCCCTGGCCGAACGCCGTCCGCTGCCATCCGCGGCGGATGTCGTGGCCATCGCCCGGAGTCCGCTGCCATGACCCTTCCATCGCCCTTCGACAGCGCGGCCCTGGCTGGAGACATCGCTCGACGGATCGGGACCAAGGCCGAGCAGGGGGCACCGCTGGCACGCCAGACGACGATGCGAGTGGGTGGGCCGGCCGATCTCTTCGCGACGGCGCACAACGCCTTCGAGCTGCGCGCCCTCGTCCGGTTCGCCCGGACCCGAGGCATTCCGCTCCTGGTCCTGGGCCGCGGATCGAACGTCGTGATTTCCGATCGTGGGGTGCGCGGCCTGGTGGTCCACGTCCGGGCCGAGGCGACTCGGATCGAGGCGGATACCTACATCGCCGCCGCCGGAGTTCCGATGGCCAGGGCGGCGACGGAGACCCACAAGGCCGGACTGACCGGCCTGGAGTTCGGCCTGGCAATCCCGGGCACGGTCGGCGGCGCGATCTGGGCCAACGCCGGCGCCCATGGCGCCGATATCGCTGCCGTTCTCGAATCGGCAGACGTGCTCCGAGCCGACGGCACGGAGGAGCGAGTCACTGCCGACGCCCTCGGGTTCGCTTACCGCGACAGCCGGTTCAAGCACGCCGAGGGCGACGCCCAGCGGGAGATCATCATCGGGGGCACATTCCGGCTCACGCCAGCGCCTCCGGAGGTGATCAAGGCGCGCCTTGACGAAATCCGGAGCTGGCGCCAGCAGCATCAGCCACTCGGCCTTCCATCGGCCGGCAGCGTCTTTCGCAATCCTCCGGACGGACCGTCGGCCGGCCAGCTCATCGATGCCGCGGGCTTGAAGGGCTACCGAATCGGTGGCGCGGTCGTCTCCGACAAGCACGCGAACTTCATCATCGCCGAACGCGGGTCGAGCGCCGCTGATGTGCGTCGCCTCGGCGACCACATTCGTGCGACGATCCTGGAACGCGACGGGATCGACCTTCGCTTCGAAGTCGAATTCATCGGCGACTGGGCTGGCTGGCCCTGGCCCGACGACGAACCGGGAGGATCCGAGCCCGTATGAACGATCAGCGCTCGACCCGCCCACCCGTCGTGGTCCTGTTCGGCGGTCCTTCGGCCGAGCATGACGTTTCGATCGTCTCGGGCACCGCCATCGCGGATGCCCTCGCCGGTGACGGCTTCAGCGTCCAACAGGTCGTCATCGACCTTGCCGGCGGCTGGTGGTGGCTGCCGTCGAGTCACGCAAGGGGCAGCCGAGGCGCCCCCGACTATGACGATCCGGCGGCCCTCGGCGCGGAGGGCCCGGTGCGGGTCGGTGCCGCCCTGGACCGCCTCGGCGACGCGCACCCGGCACCGGTCGTCTTCATCGCCCTCCATGGTCCGTTCGGCGAGGACGGGACGGTCCAGGCCCTCCTCGAGGCCGGCGGTCTCGCCTACACGGGATCAGGCGTCCTCGGCTCCGCGATCGGCATGGACAAGGCGGTTCAGAAGCGAATCTGGCGCGGCCTCGGGCTGCCCGTCCTGGAGTGGCGCGAGGTCCGGGCAGCCCGCTGGCGGACCGACCACGACGGCGTCCTGGGAGAGCTCGAAGCCTTCGCCTCGGGAGCCGGCGATCAGCGGCTGATGATCAAGCCGGCCCGCCTGGGCAGTTCGGTTGGCATGACGCTCGCTCACGATGCCGGCGAGCGCGGGCCCGGGCTCGACCTCGCCTTCCGCTACGACACCGTCGCGCTGGTGGAGCCCTACCTTCCGGGGGCGCGGGACCTCGAGGTCTCGATCATCGGGACCGAGCCACCGCTGGGCGTCTATGGTCCCGGTGAGATCGTGGCCGGGCACGAGTTCTATGACTACGCCGCCAAGTACACGCCCGGCTTGTCCGAGACATCCACCCGCGCCGAGGTCCCGGATGACGTTCGCGCGATGATGAAGAAGCTGGCCCGCGACGCCTACCGGGCGACCGGGTCCGAGGGCTTTGCACGGGTCGACTTCCTGGTGCGCGATGACGAGGTTTACCTCTCGGAGATCAACACGATCCCGGGCTTCACGCCGATCAGCCTCTTTCCGACCATGCCGGCCGAGGCTGGCCTGGATTTCTCCGAGGTCTGTCGACGGATCATCGACCTCGCCCTTGAGCGGCACCAGGCCCGGGCGTCGTCACGAGTGAGTCCCGGGGACCTGCCCAGATAATGGCTCAACCATGAAGTTGCGGGGAGGCGGCCGGCGTTTCCCGGCGGACCGTGGGCGCGGACGTGACGAAACCCTCCGGCCCGCCCGCCGATTGGAGCAGGGACGCCGGACTGGGCGCGGGTGGCGTGGTTGGCGCGCCCTCTTTGGCCGCTGGCGGATGACGCCCCCGCGGGCGGCCGCCATGCTCGGCCTCCTCGCGTCCAGCGGCGCCACGTATGGCCTCGCGTCGACGCCGGCCTTCACGCTCGCTGGGACCGACCTGCCCGAACTGCGCTGGACGATGCCCGGTGCCGTGACAACTGCTCTTGCCACCCCGGAAGGTACCAACCTGTTCCAGCTCAGGACCAAGCCGCTCGAGGATCGGCTCCGAGCCCTGCCGGCCGTTGCGTCGGCCCGGGTGGAGGTCAGCCTGCCGGACACGATCGTGGTGACGATCCAGGAGCGCGAGGCTATCGTGGCCTGGGCGGTCGGCGATTCGCGGTTCCTG
>JBDSJV010000056.1:0-2885 GCA_039917225.1 Candidatus Limnocylindrales bacterium | reverse complement strand
TTCACCCGGGTCAGGTACTCGTTGGCAGAGTAGACCCCCTTGAGGTTCTCGCCGGGGACGTTCATGAAGACCGGCAGGCCGGCGCCGACGGCGAGGAAGACCGCGTCGAATCGATCTCGTAGTTCGGGCAACGAGTAGGTCTTGCCGATGATCGTGTTGGGCACGATCTTGACGCCGTCGGCGACCAACCGGTCCACCTCGGCCTGGACGATATCCTTGGGCAGGCGGAACTCCGGGATGCCATAGACCAGCACCCCTCCGGCAGCGTGGAACGCCTCGAAGATCGTCACGTCATGGCCGCGCTTGATCAGTTCACCGGCCGCGGTGAGGCCGGCTGGGCCGGACCCGACGATCGCAACGGACTTGCCGGTGGGCTGCGGCCGGGCGTGGATCAGCTCCTCCGGGTGCGCCTGCGCCCAGTCGGCCACGAATCGCTCGAGGTGGCCGATGGCGACCGAGTTGCCCTTTTTCGCGCGCACACAGACGCCCTCGCACTGGTTCTCCTGCGGGCAGACCCGGCCGGTGACGCAGGGCAGGGCGTTGTCGTCGAGGAGCGAGTCCGCAGCCGCCGGCAGGTCGCCCTCTCGCAGGAGCTTCAGGAAGCGCGGGATGTTCACGCTGACCGGGCACCCGCCCACGCAGTACGGCTTGGGGCACATGAGGCACCGCTCCGCCTCGAGCATCGCCATCTGTTGCGTCAGCCCAAGATTGACCTCGCGGAAGTTGACGGCACGGACGGCCGGGTCCCGTTCCGGCATGGCCACCCGATCGATGGCCATCCGCTCCTTCGGGGTGAGCATGGGACGCTCTTCGGTCATCGGGCGATGACCTCACCGGTCGGGCCCGCCGCCGGAGCGCCCACAGCGGGGCTCACGTCGGGGGGTTGCGCCAGTCCCGGGATGAGACAGGCCTCCCGTCGGGCGAGGGATTGCTGTTCGAACGCCCGGTACGTGGTCAGCCGATCCGCGAGGCTCTTGAAGTCCACCACGTGGCCGTCGAACTCCGGTCCGTCCACGCAGGCGTACCGCGTCTCGCCGTCGATCGACACGCGGCAGCCGCCGCACATCCCGGTTCCGTCGACCATGATCGCGTTGAGCGATACGGTGGTCCGGATCCCGTACGGACGGGTCAGTTCGGCGACGGCGCGCATCATCGGGACCGGCCCGACGGCGAAGACCTCGTCGATCCCGCCGGCCTCGCACAGGTCCTTGAGGGCTTCCGTGACGAAGCCGTGCCGGCCGTAGCTGCCGTCGTCCGTGCAGACGATCACGTCGCCGGCCGTCCGCAGCTCGTCCTCGAGGATGACCCACTCGCGAGAGCGACCGCCGATGACGCTGGTCACCGCAACGCCGCGTCGATGGAGCTCCTGGGCGATCGGGTAGACGACCGCCGTACCGACTCCGCCGCCCACGCACACGGCATGGCCGTGGTCGATCAGGTCAGTAGCCCGCCCGAGCGGTCCGGCGACATCCCGGATCGCGTCACCGGGCTGGAGGGCGACGAGGTCCATGGTGCTGGCGCCGATGCCCTGGATGATCAGGCTGATCGTGCCCGCGACCGGGTCCGCGTCGGCGATCGTCAGCGGGATCCGCTCGGCACCTTCGCCAAGCCGGACGATGACGAACTGCCCGGGGCGCCGGATCTCAGCGATGCGGGGCGCCTCCAGGACGAGCCTGGTGACGTTCGGTGACAACTGGTCTCTGGCCACGATCGGATGCATGCGCTGCCCATGACTTCGGTCGGCCCATCTGGCCGCGATTCGAGCCTAGTGTGGGGCTCCGATGCCTCCCATGCGTCAGGCGGCCCATTCCGAGCGGGCCGAAGGTCACCTGTCAGGCGGTGACGATGGGCGCGACCTTGCCTCTCGGCCAGTAGAGCTCCTTCTTGACGTGGAACTCCGGGAAGCCGTGTTGCATCAGGACCGACTCGGCGCCGAGGATCATGTCCGGGTTGCCGCAGATGTACACGACCGTCCGATCGGGACGCAGATGGAGGTCCCTGCATACGTTCATGACGACCTGCTCCACGCGTCCGGTCCGCCCTGTCCAGCCGGCATTGCGGGGATCGTTCGGTCGACTGATGGTCGGGACGTAGGTGACGCGGTAGGTGCCGTTGTGCTGCCACGCTTCGAGCTCCGCGCGATACCCGAGCTCGTCCATGTAGGAGCAACCATGCAGGACGACGGTCTTGCGCGGCCGGCCCTCGGCGAGTGTCTCGCGGATCATCGAGATGAACGGGGCGAGGCCGGTGCCGGTCGAGATGAGCAGGTGGGTCCGGTTGTCGTTCGGCTCCAGCAGGAACTTGCCCTTGGGCCCGATCATCCGCATGCCGTGCCCGATCGGTAGTCGCCACAGGAGCGTCGTGAACCGGATGATCGGCACGAGCCGGACGTAGAACTCGTAGCCACCATCACCCGACTCGCCCGAAGCGGACGCGACCGAATACGGACGCTGCCAGAGCTTCCCATCGGCCATGACACCGATCGTCATGTACTGGCCGGGTGCGAACGGGACCGGCTGGCCGTCGAACTTGACCCAGAAGTAGGCGAGGTCGGCCGAGTGATCGACGCGGCGGACGAGGGTGGCGTTGTACTGGGGCGCACTGGCGTCGATGGCGCGTTCGTCGGGGGGCAGGGTCATGCCGATCGGTCTCCGTCGGATCCGTGGGCTCGTCCCATGGATGGTACCCGTCCCGGCCGACGGCGGCTCCCGGTCCCTGGGCCGCGACCGCAACCGAGCCGCAACCCGAGTCGAAACGGTGACGACGGTACAATCATCGCGACAGCACAGACCACCACCGCGGCCCGCCAGTCGGCCGCCGTCCCCATCCGGAGGATCCCCGCCCCATGCCCGCCTCGACGTCCACTGCCGGTGACCGCGCCCACC
>JBDSJV010000055.1:0-4368 GCA_039917225.1 Candidatus Limnocylindrales bacterium | reverse complement strand
GCGACATCGGGGGGCGTCGTCGAGTCGAACGGGAAGATCCCACCGGACATCAGCGGCCAGTCGAGGAAGACCAGCCCGGCGTTGACCGCCGTGACGTTCGATCCGAACAGCAGCAGGGCAAACGTGGCCGCCGCACCGAACGAGGCCAGCAGCGTGAACCGCTGGCTGCCTCCACGGGCCGGCAGCCGGGCCGGGTAGCCCGACCGAATCATGAGGTAGACGAGGATGCCGACCAGCGCCATCGCAGCGGCGAGGTGGGCGGTGACGCTCTCGCCGGAGTTGCCGAGCCGTACGGTCTCGCGTCCGAGGTATGCCTGGAACCCGACCAGCGCCACGGCAACCACCGAGGGCCACAGGATGGATCGCCGATCGCGGTGATCGATCACGGCCAGTGCCGCCATGCCGAGGATGAGGAAGCCGATCACGGCCGCCACGGTCCGGTGGATCCATTCGAGCCAGACGTGGTAATCCGAGTCGAGGCCCGGCAGGAACTGGCCTGGGAAGCAACCCGGCCAGGTCGGACACGCGACCCCCGATTCCGTTACTCGCACGACGACGCCGATCGTAACCAGCAACAGGGTGGTCAGGACGGTGATTGCGGTGAGCCGTTGGAATCTGGTCACGGAACTCCGACTGGTGCATGGCTGCGGGGGCGCCATTCTACGCGGCACATCGAGGTACGGCGATCGACGGACCGGGGCTGATGGACGGACCAATGGCCGAGCAGCGGACCCACGGCGCGGTTCGCCACCCGCGCGGCGCAGATCCCGTGTCCGTTCTACGCTTTCGCCATGCGACAGCCAAGAAAGCGCGCCACCCTCATCCTCGCGATCGGGCTCCTCGTCACCGCCTGCGGTGGTGGAGCGACAGTCGCGCCGGCCACCAGCGCGCCGGACGGGGCCTGCGCTGCGGCGCCACAGCCTCCATCCCAGCAGGAAGGTTGGACGGCGCCCGCCGAGGCGCCCTCGGCCTTCCCGACCATCGTGAACAGTTCGCTCACCTGCGGCGAGAACCGGCTCCTGTTCACCTTTGTCGATGCCACGAACCGGGCGGTCGCGAAACCGGATCGCACGGCGACCGTGGCCCTCTTCAATCTTGGTCGGGACACGGAAAAGAGCACGTTGACCGCGGAGGCGACGTTCGTCTGGGGGATCGAGGACGTGCGCGGGTTCTACATCGCCAACGTCCAGTTTCCGGAAGCCGGCAGATGGGGGGCGGAGTTCACGACCGCTGTCGGAGCGGCAGAGCCGGAGAAGATCCGGATGACCTTCGACGTGAACACGAGTTCGCCGACCATCCGGGTCGGCGACAAGGCTCCCGCGTCGGATACCTTGACGACCGAGTCCGTGGGCGGCGATCTGGCCAGGGTGTCGACAGACAAGGATCCCGATCCTGCCTTCTACGGGACCTCGGTCAAGGCTGCCCTGGCCGCCCGCCAGCCCTTCGTCCTGATCTTCGCGACGCCGAAGTTCTGCCAGTCGGCGCAGTGCGGCCCAACGCTCGATCGGATCAAGCCGCTCGCCACCGACTACCCGACGGTCACCTTCATTGCCGTCGAGCCGTACGAGCTCGTATTCCGCGACGAATCGCTCACCCCCGCCCTCGACGCGAACGGGGATCTGCAGTCCGTGCCGGCCGTCTCTGAATGGGGATTGCTGTCCGAGCCGTGGGTCTTCGTCGTCGATCGCGATGGCATCGTGACTGCCTCGTTCGAGGGGATCCTCTCGGTCGATGAGATCCGAGCCGCTGCGGACGCGGTGAAGTAGCCGGAGGCGAGGTACAGGCGGAGACCGTCTACGCCCGAGGGAATCAGGACGGGGGCGTGGTCGGAGCGTCCGCCAGGCGCAGGGCGTGGGCAACGCCGCCGTCGAGCCGGTAGGTGACCACGATCGGGGCGCTGGTTCCGATGTGCTCGGGCAGATGGCCAGGCGGAAACTCCACCTTGTTCTGCAGGGAGTCCAGGACGAAGTCCATCGTCTCGCCGCCCGGCTTGCGAAGAGTGAAGCCCCTGACATCGGTCAGGGAACGCACATCGACGGCCACCACGATGCCGGTCGCGGTCGAGGGGGCCGGGGAGGACGAGACGGTGATCGCGATGGCCGCCACCGCAATGAGCGCCACGATCAGCGGGAGGCGGTGGCGCATCCCGGATCAGCCGGACGCCGCGCCGGTACTGCCGGGAGCGTGGAGCGGCGTCCCATCCGCACAGCGAGGACAGGCTTCCGGGCCGGCGTCATAGGTGGCCAGATCCATCGCCCACAGCGACCGAAGCGGATAGACGCGGCCGCTCGCGGGGGATGTCAGGGTGTTCATCCCGCCACTTCGATCAACGAGGACCGCGCATTCGATGATCTCGCCGCCCATGGCCTCGACCGCAGGGAGCATGGCCAGCAGCGACCCGCCCGTGGTCAGGATGTCGTCCACCAGCAGGACCCGTTCGCCCGGCGCGATCCGGAAGCCACGGCGGAACTCGCGCCGGGCCGCGCCGTCTGCGTCCCTGACCTCCTCGGCGAAGATCGCCCGCGTCCCGAGCAGGCGCCCGGTCTCGAAGGCCAGGATGACGCCACCGGTGGTCGGTCCGGCCACGAGATCGACGCTCGGATCGCCGTTGGCCTCGCGATATCGGGCCGCCCAGAAACTGCACAACTCGCTGGTCGCGGCAGGATCCGAGAGGACCGCGAACTTCTCCAGGTAGGCCTCGGAGTGGCGGCCGCTCTTGAGCAGGAAGTGGCCATCGCGCAGGGCGCCCGACGAACGGAACAGCAATTCCGTCCGCCGCGAGATCTCGGCGCGCGCGGCCGGGTCAACTGCGGGCTTGATCGACGTCATGCCCAAGGAGTGTACGAGGACCGCCGACGACTGACCTCCGAGCGCGAACCGGATGTTCCGCCTGTTCAGGCCGGGCGGTCGGTCGGTCCGTCAGTCCCGGCGTCGGAGTCGTCAGCTGGCGCTGCGTCGACCACGACGGTGGCGCTCGCGTCGGCTGGCACGGCAGCCGGGCGGACGAACAGATTCCGGCGACGGAGCACCATCACGACGAGGCCGACGATCAGCGCCAGGGCAAGAAGGATCGGGAACCACACGATGGCCACCCAGATCCCGGCCGTCGCCAGGCCCTGCAGGACCTCAACGAGACTGGCCACGGCCCGATCGACCTGGTCGCCGGGATTGAACTTCTGCTTCGAGGTCCCGATGGGGTCCGGCTGGAGGCTGAAGCGCACCGTCAGGGTTGAGAGCGACGCCTGCTCCTGGAGGTGCTGCTTCTCGGCCGTCGCCCGCTCGATCTCACCGCGAACCGTGGTCAGCTCAGCCTGGACCGCCAGGACATCGGCGACCTTCGTGGCCTTGGTCATGATCGACTGGAGGGCCTGCTCCGTGACTCGAAGGTTGTCGATCCGTGCGCCCAGATCGACGACCTGTCCGGTGACGTCCTGGGTCTGCGTCTGTGCCGTGAGGACCTTGATGGCGAGCCCGCGCAGCGCCGCAACCGCCTCGTCCCAGTGTTCGGATGGGATTCGATAGGTGATCGACGCGGTCAGGTTCTCCGCGTCACCGTACTGCTCGGATCCGCTGACGTAGCCGCCGAGCGCGCCGATTGCCTTCGCTGCGGCTGTCGTGGCGTCCTCGACGCCTGCGACCTGCAGCTCGAGAGATCCCGTCTTGATCACGAGGAGATCCGGGCGAGCGGCATCGTAGAGCTGTGTCCCGTCGCTGCCTCCCTTGGTGTCGGTGCCCGGTGCGGCTGCCTCGGGTGCGGAGCCGAATCCCAGGTCTGGGGTCGTGCGGCCGCCGGACGTGTCGCTGTCGCGCTGTGCCTCCGACGCAGCCCCTGCGCATCCAACCACGACGATGAGCGTGGCGATGACGGCGAGGGTGAGTCCGGTCCGGCGGCGGAATCCTGGCTTCGAGTGGGTCATCGGTACGTCACTCCAGTCACTGCCGGCGGAAGCCGGAGGCGGTTTCACCTGGCCAGAGGACGACCCGGAGCGCCCGCGGGTTCCCCCACCGTCGATCACTAGGGTCGGTACTCGGCGCCCTTGACGGAGGGAGCGCCCGTCCGCGCGGGAAGCGCGGTGCCGATCAGCGGCCGATACGACTCCAGCCCGCGGGCACGGCAGACCGCCTCCAGCTCGCTCACCAAGCGGACCGGCAGCGTGGGATCCGCGAAGATCGCGGTTCCAACCTGGACGGCCACGGCGCCGACGGCGAGGAAGTCGAGGACGTCATCCAGGCTCGTGACGCCGCCGATCGCGATGACAGGAATCCGAACGACCTGGGCGACCTCGTAGACGATCCGCAGGGCGACTGGCTTGATCGCCGGTCCCGAGAGCCCGCCGTAGATGTTGCCGAGCAGGGGCCGCGCTCGAT
>JBDSJV010000054.1:0-4640 GCA_039917225.1 Candidatus Limnocylindrales bacterium | reverse complement strand
GCCCGAGAAAGGCGCCCGAGAGGTCGATGCTTCGAATGTCACCGAGGAGCCGCCGGCGAGGTAGTCGAAATTCGGCCCGCTCATCCGTTCACGGGCGGGCGCCTCGAACTCGTGAAGATTGACGATCGCCGCGAGGGCCTCGGGGCCAAGTCTCGCGGCCATCAGCCGATCAGGTCCAGGCCGGCGAGGGACGCGAGCACGGTCTTGCGGCCGACCTGCGGATCGCGAAACGCCACCGTGACCTCCTCGTCAGACCGCGTCAGCTTCGACGTCACGACGATGCCGTCGCCCCAGCGCGCGTGGCGGATCCTGTCACCGTCACGGTATCGGCGTTCGCCCGGGATGATCGGGCGCGGCTCCCGGACGGCTGGGGCCGAGGTCCTGGCACCGAGCCGGCGATCACTCCCCTCTTCTGGCTGCGGCGCATCGACGCCATCGGTGCCATCCCAGGCCTCGACTCGCCGGCCGAACGTGCCGGACTTCGCGCCGCCCGCAAACGCGTCGCGCTTCGCCGTGAGATCGCGGGTCGGTCGAAACGTCTCCCCTGGTCGCGGGCCACCGGGGCGCCCGCTTCCTTCACGAAACGCGCCGCGGGCCGCTCCGCGGGTCCCCGTTCCGAAGCGCGTGGCACGCCGCCCGAAGACCATCCCGAGGTCATCGGTGGCATCGGCATCCCCGGCGCCATCGGCTGCCATGAGGCGCGGCCCGGACATCAGGGCCGCCGGGATCTCCAGGAGGAATCGCGATGGCTCGGCCACCCAGCCGCCGGGCCCGCGGCGCGTCACCCGCTGCCAGGCATGCGACAGGTAGAGGCGCTGCTTGGCGCGGGTCATTCCGACGTACGCCAGACGGCGCTCCTCCTCCAGGGGCGCCGGATTGGGATTGAAGCCCGATTCGGCTTCGATCGCGCGGTTCGTCGGGAAGAGCCCCTCCTCCATACCGGCGATGAAGACCACCGGGAACTCCAGGCCCTTGGCGGCGTGCATCGTGATCAGCGACAGCTTGTCCGCGTCCGATTCGTAGGAGTCCTGATCGGCCACGAGGGCAGTCTCCTCGAGCAGTCGATCAAGGGCATCGTCGGGCGACAGGTCGTCGTAGCGCGTTGTGACCTCGCGGAGCTCGAGCAGGTTCGCCCAGCGCTCCTCGCCCTCCTCGGTTCCATCGGCCAGCATCGCTCGATACCCCGACCGCTCCAGCACCTCGTCGAGGAGTTCCGGCAGCGCCAGCGAGCCGACACGGGTCCGAAGACGCCGGACGAGGGCCACGAAATCCGCGGTCGACGTGCGGGCTCGTGCGGTCAGCTCCGGGATCCCGCCCTCGGCCGCGGATTCGAGCGCCGTCCAGTAGGGCACGGTCTCGCGCGCCACGACCGATCGGATGACCTCGATGGTCTTGTCCCCGATCGCGCGCGCCGGTACGTTGATGACCCGCTCGAAGCTGACCGAATCGGCATCCGAGCGCAGGATCCGGAGATACGCCAGCGCGTCCTTGACTTCCTTGCGCGCGTAGAACCGCGTGCCGCCTACCACCTGGTAGTGGATCCCGTATCGCAGGCACGACTCCTCGATCGCCCGGGATTGGGCGTTGGTTCGATACAGGACCGCGATGTCACGGAGCTTGAACGTTCCGTTGCCGTCGTCCGCGCGCCGGGTGAGGGCGGATCCCCTGGCGCCAGTCAGCTCCTCGACGCGCCGGGCGATCCACTCGGCCTCCTCCTCCTCGTTGTAGGCCTCGAAGCGATCGATCAGCTGGCCGCGGTCGTTCTTCGTCCAGAGCTTCTTGTCGGTTCGCGCCTCGTTCTTCGAGACGACCGCGTGGGCGGCGTCGAGGATGTTCTGCGTCGAGCGGTAGTTCTGCTCGAGCTTGACGACGGTCGCGTCCGGCCAGTCGCGCTCGAAATCGAGGATGTTGCGAATGTCGGCACCGCGCCAGCCGTAGATCGACTGGTCATCGTCGCCGACCACGGCGAGGTTGTGATGACCCGTCGCGAGCGCCTTGATCCAGAGGTATTGCGGGCGGTTCGTGTCCTGGTACTCGTCGACGTGGAGATAGCGCCACCGTTCCTGGTACTTCTTCAGCGTCGCGGGCGATTCGACGAACAGGCGGACCGCTTCGAGCAGGAGATCGTCGAAGTCGAGGGCATTCGAGCGCTTGAGTGCATCGCGGTATTTCCGGGCCAGGCGGGCGACCTCGACGAGCGCGCCGGTGGCAACGCGCAGTGGCGGGATCTCGGTCGGGTCCACCATGTCGTTCTTGGCCCGGCTGATCGCACCGAGGATCGCCTGCGGCCGGGTCTCCCCCTTGGCGTCGAGGCCTTCCTCGCGCAGGATCTGCTTCATCAGAGCGACCTGGTCCTCGGTGTCGTAGATCAGAAAGCGCCGGTCCAGGCCAATCGCCTCACCATCGCGACGCAGGACCCGGGCACACAGGGCGTGGAATGTTCCAGCCTCGACCTCCTTGCCCGCCTCGCCGACTAGGCGGACGATCCGCTCACGGAGCTCCGCGGCGGCCCGGTTGGTGAAGGTCACGGCCAGGATGCGCCACGGCGGCACGCCCTGAACCCCGACGAGATAGGCCACGCGGTGCGCAAGGACGCGGGTCTTGCCGGAACCCGCGCCGGCAAGGATCAGGACGGGGCCATCGGTCGTGGTGACGGCGCGCGCCTGTTCGGGGTTGAGCCGGGCCACGATCTCGCGCTCCCGGGAAGCAGCGGCATCGGCGCGACGTCGTTCGGCTGCGGGGTCAGGCGGGGTGGCCGGATCGACTGGTTGCGACGCGGCATCGGCCTCGCGGAGCCAGGCGGGCTCCGGAGCGGTGGACGGGGCGTCATCAACGTCGTCGAACAGGGTCTCGGAGCTCTCGTCTGCTGGCTCAGGCGCGATCTGGGCCTTGTCAGAACTGGTCAGCGGACCCGGTTTCGAGCGACGAGGGGTGCGCGATTCGGGGTTTGTGGGACTCACCCGTCCATTGTAGGGCGAGGCTCTCTACCGGAACCCCGGGGCTCGCCGGTCGCGCGCGCCGGCGGCGCTAGTTAGCCTGGTCGGCCGGCGGCGCAGTGATGATCAGGGACTTGTTCCAGTCGCTCATCGCGAGCGTCAGCGTCAGATCGCCGACGCCCGAGCCCACGACGGACACCGTCGCCGATACCGGGTAGTGCGTGTCCTTCTCGATCAGGAGCTTCACCACGACGATCGCGTCGCCAAGGTCGGTTCCTGGCATCAGGGTGGCGAGATCGGCGGCCGTCAGGTCGATCTCGACCTGGTAGCAGCTCTTTGATCCGCAGGCCGCGTCATCGTTCTTGGTCGGCCGGACTTCCGGCCTGGCCAGGAAATCCGTGACCGATCTGATCACCGCGTCCGGATCGGTTGGACTGGTGGCGTCCGTGGCACTCTTGTCGTACTTGTCGCCGGACAGGGAGATCTTCATCCACGTATCGGGGCCGATTACGACGATGTCGGCGCTCAGCCCGAGGAACGCAGGCACGGCAGCACTGACATGCGAGCTGTGATTCCTGAGATCGAGGTCGGCGGTGAGCATCGTCCCCGCCAGGCTCATGTCCGTGGCCTGCCCAAGACGGGTCAGATCGAGGCTCAATGTCCCATCGACCTCAGCCACGAGACGGACCGAGTCCGCTCCTTCGAACGCGGCCACCGACTTCGTCAGGATCTCGTCAGGATCCTTCAGGTCTGGGGTCCCAACGCCGCACGCGCTCACGACGAGACCGACCAGGGCGATCAGGAGCGGGACCTTCGTGGCGTGGCGCTGCACTCTGCCTCCGAGTTGCGAGGACGCCGCGACAGGGTGCTTGTCGGCACTACGACATGTCAACCCCGGATCGAGTGCCAGAACACGGGTGAGGCCGCACAATCGAATGAGTCCGGCCTTTCGGCCGGGCTCATTGGTGCTGCAAGTTCGATAGACTACATCTACAATGCGGTCGTGCAGGAAATGGACCGGCGAGCCGCGCGGCGCCAGGCAACGGCATCGTTCACCCTCGGCGTCGTGGGCATCGTTATCGCCGTGGTCGCGGTGCTCGTGGCCGCCCTCCGATGAGCGCTAGGTAAGCGGCGCCCGTCACACTCGAGGACGACCCCCGGCTCCGCGCGCTCGCCTTTCGTCGTGACAGCAGGAGCGGCTGCGTCCCGGGGTCCCGTGGGGAGATCTCCCTCCCCGGCACTCGGGCGCAGCCCAGCAGTCTGCCTCCCCGAATGCAGGGGATGGGGGTTGTGGTGGCCAGTACGATCGTGCGGCGCACATCCCACGTAGCGTGGATGTCTCGCCTCGGTCGGTATGGTTTGGAGTGATCGAAGGGAGCGCGCCTCGGACGTGAGCGTTGGCCCCCGATCCTGGCGCGACACACCCCTGGAGGAGCGCTGGGGCCTCCGCGTGCTCGCCAATCGGCGCGTACGGGCCATCCTGCCCTGGGCTGGCGTGCTCGTGCTCGCGATCTGGACCCTGAAGCCACCCTTCTGGGGCTCCGACGCTTTCGCGTACTGGTTCAACGCGGGCGCGCTCTGGCGCGGGGAACCCATCTACCATGCGACGACGACGCATGGAGGCTTGGGCTACTACTTCTATCCGCCGCCCGTCGCCCAGATCCTCGCCCCGACATCATTTCTACCATTCCAGGTCTGGGTCAT
>JBDSJV010000053.1:0-9102 GCA_039917225.1 Candidatus Limnocylindrales bacterium | reverse complement strand
GGATTGGCGGCCCAGTCCGCCCAGGATCTCACCCTCCTGATCGCGAATCTCAACACCCAGAACGAGCAACTGCGTGGCGAGGTCGCCGGGCTGCAGCGTCAGCTGTCCAGCCTGACCGAGGCTCGCTCACGCGGTCAGAGCGCGGCCGGGCAGCTCCGCGCCGACCTGAACCGGATCCAGGCGTGGTCGGGCACGCTGGGCGTGACGGGCTCGGGCATCGCGGTGCGCCTCAGTGGAGACATCGACGGGCAGGGCGTGGAGGACTTCCTCAACGAGCTGCACAACGCCGGGGCTGAGGCGATTTCGATCGAAGGCGTGCGCCTGGTGCCGGGTGTCGTCGTCGCCGGACGGATCGGCGAACTGTCGGTCGAGAACCAGGCCCTCGGAAACTCGATCGAGATCCGGGCCATCGGAAGCCCCGGAATCCTGACCGGTTCGCTGACACGGTCCGGCGGAATCATCGCCCAGCTTGCTGCCGTGTACCCGGGAATCGCGTTCTCAGTGACCCCTCTCGAGGTGATCGAGATCGTTGCCACGCCCCGCGTCCTGTCGCCAATCCACGGCCGGCCGAGCCTCTGATACGCTCCGGCGATGGGATACCGACCGGTGACCAGCCTGCTCCTCGGCGACGTCGTGCGCCTGCGACGTGCGCACGCCTGCGGGGCGACGAACTGGCTCATCGACCGACTTGGTGCCGACATCGGACTCCGATGCACTGGCTGCGGACGCCACGTGATGCTCGAGCGACGGACGCTGGAATCTCGCCTCGTTGAGTTCGTCGTGCGCGGAGATCCCGCGCTGACATCCGCATTGCGCCCCGACCCGACCCAGCCGGCGTGATCTCAGAGCCGGAAGCGCCCGGAGGGGCCACCGGGACGGCCGCCGTCCTGAAGAACCGGCCGTTCCTGCTGCTGTGGCTCTCGCAGCTCGCGACCCAGGTCGGCTCCAACATGGTCCTGTACGGCCTGACCGTCGTGGTCCTGGAGGCCACGAACCTCTCATCCGCGGTGTCGGCGCTGTTCCTGACCTTCCTGGTCCCCGCGGTCCTGTTGTCGGCCCTGGCCGGGGTCTACGTGGACCGGATGGACCGGCGCATGGTCCTGATCATGACGAATGTGCTGCGGGCGGTGGTCATGGTTGCGATCTGGGCCGTCGGCGGCAACGTCACCCTCATCCTGCTGTTGAACATCGTGGTCTCGTCGCTGACGGTCTTCTTCGCGCCGGCGGAGGCGGCGATGATCCCGCACCTCGTGCCGAAGCATCAGCTGATCAGTGCGAATGGCCTGTTCACCCTGACCCTCAACGGTGCCTTCGCGCTTGGCTACGCCCTGCTTGGACCGCTCATCGTCAAGCTCGCCGGCGGGCCGGAGTCGGTCCTGCTGGCCGTGGCCGTCCTGTACGTCATCTCCGCCATCCTGTGTGCCACCCTGCCGTCCAACGCCCCGGTAGCCGTGCCGGAGGTCCATTCGGATCCCCTCCATGACGCCGGAGACGCCGTCCAGAGCACCTTCGCCCAGCTGAGCGAGGGAGCCGCCTACATCCGCTCAAATCGGGCGATCAGCTGGTCGCTCGGCTACCTCGCGATCGCGGCCTCGCTGGTCGGGGTCATCGGTGTCCTCGGGCCATCGTTCGCCCAGGCGACCCTGGGACTCAAGGCTCAGGACCTCATCCTCGTCGTGCTTCCGCTTGGTACTGGAATCGTGATGGGTGTGCTGCTGCTCAATGCCTACGGGCGGCTGGTGCATCGCCGCCGGGCCATCGAGGGCGGCCTGATCGCCCTGGGCCTCCTGCTCGCGGCGCTGACGGCAGCCGGGCCCGTCAGTCGAGCCCTCGTCGGCCAGTTCGGGCCCACGCCCGACATCGGGTCGGTCACGACGCTCATTGTCGTGGTCATCGTGATGGCCTTCCTCGCCGGCATCGCCTATGGCATCGTCGCGATCTCGAGCCAGACGCAGCTCCAGGAGGACATTCCGGAAGAGGCCCGCGGTCGCGTATTCGGAGTCCTGAACATGCTCGTCTCGGTCGGCAGCTTCCTGCCCATCATCATCGTCGGGCCGATTTCGGACCTCATTGGAACCACGGCAGTCCTGCTGATCGTGGCGTCCCTCATCCTCCTGTCCGGCGTCGTCTCGATCGTTCGTCGCGGCCACCTTGGTCTGGCTGAGGAGCTGGCGACCGCCGGGACCATCGCGCCGAGTACCGCGATCGATCCGATCGGCGTCGCGCGTCGCCGTGACGCGACCGCGGCTGACGATGACGTGGCGTCCGATGCCGGAGCGTGATCCAGGCCAGATAGCGGCGCTGAGCGGGACGCCGGCCAGCTGGAGAATCGCCGCCGGTCTGATCCTCGGCGGCGGCATTCTGACCGGACTCGTCGCTGCCGGCAGCGGCGCGGATCGCTGGCTCGCGTCCGGCTTTGGGGTGGTGGTGGTCGCGGGTCTCGCTCCCATGATGTGGGGCAGTCGTCGTCCACCCGTCGCGCCGGAGCCCATCGAGCGCCGGATTCCTGACGAACTGCCGACGATCACCGTCCTGGTTGCCGGGCGTGACGAAGTGAGCGTCCTACCGCGGCTTATCGAAGATCTGGCGGCACAGACCTTCCGGGGATCGGACGGACGGCCCCGGTTCGACGTCATCGTCGTGGATGATCGCTCGCGGGATGGGACCGCGGACGCCGTCCGTGCCGCGGCGACAGCCCACGGGATCAGCGACTCCGTCACCGTCGTCCGCCGGGATGGCGCCGACCTGATCGATGGCAAGGGCGCAGCGCTCGCGGCAGCCTCTCCCGCCTCGGCTGCGGGGGACGTGATCGTGGTCCTCGATGCCGATGCCAGGCTGGATCAGGACTTCCTCCAGCGAGCCGCCGGATATGTCTCGCGCGGCGTCCCGGCCCTGACGGCCAGGCGCCGCGTCCTGCACGCGGATGCTTCCATCCTCGCCGCAATTCAGGAGGACGAGGAGACCCAGGACGGCGAGATGCAGCGTGGCCGGTGGGCAACCGGCGGCTGTTCCGAATTCCGGGGCAACGGGATGGTGATCCGGCGAGATCTGCTGTCGGCCGTCGGTGGCTTCCGCCCTGGAACGCTGACTGAGGATCTGGACCTCTCCACGCGACTCGCCGCCCAGGAAGGCATCACGGTGGCTTGGGCTCTCGATCTCGTGATCTGGGAGGAGGCGGTTCCGACGTGGCGCGGGCTGTGGCGGCAACGGCTCCGCTGGAGCGAGGGCGCCCTCCGCCGCTTCCTGGAACTTGGCCCGGCCACCGTGCGGAGCGCTCGGCTGAGTTGGCGAGCTCGATGGGACTTCACCGTGTACGCCGCGCAACTCCTGGCACCGCCAGTCATTCTCGGCGCCATGGTCGGTGCGGTCGTGAATATGCGTCCCGGACCCGCTCCCGCCCTGATCGGCATCTACCTGCTGGCGGGCGGGGTGCTGGCGTTCGATGCCCTGCGCTGGGACCGGCCCGCGCACCTGGGCAGGATCCCGCTCGGCGAGCGCACGCTGCGATCCGTTCGCGTCGCGATGTTCAGCGCCGTCTGGCTCGTGGCTGTTCCAGGGGCCCTCTGGCGCATCGCGTTCCGGCGCGGGCGTCCGCGGTTCGACAAGACGGCGAGGGCAGGCATTCCGGGTGGCGTCGGATGAGCCGGGTGGTCGTCATCTTCACCGGCGGGACCATCAGCATGCGGCACGACCCCGTGCTCGGAGGCAACGTTCCCGTGCTCGACGGCGAGGCGATCCTGCGCCAGGCGCCGGGGCTGGCGGAGCTGGCGGACGTGGTTGCCCTGGACCTGGGGCGGACTCCGGCCAGTCACTTCTCGTTCGAGCAGCTCTTCGAAGTCGCGCGCGCGATCCGGTCAGCCGCCGCGCATCCGGAGACCGACGGAATCGTGGTGGTCCAGGGAACCGATGTGCTCGAAGAGACGGCCTTCTTCTGGGACCTCATCCTCGACGTTCGAGTGCCGGTCGTCGTAACCGGCGCGATGCGGTCGGCATCCGATCCCGAATATGACGGTCCCACCAACCTGCGCCAGGCGGTGATGGTCGCGCTGGACCGGCGTTTTCGCGGCGAGGGCGTGGTGACCTGCCTGGATGCGGCGGTCCATGCCGCGGACGATGTCACCAAGACACACGCGACAGCGCTCGACACGTTCCAGAGCCTCAACGATGGTCCGCTCGCCTCGATCGGCGAGACCGGGATCGAGGTTCTGCGTCAGCGGGGTCTCCGGAGGCGGGTCGCTGCCGCGACGGCCGCCCCGGACGTCCGACTGATCACCGCGCACGTGGCCATGGATGGATCGATCATCGAGGCGCTTGACCACGTTGGCGTGGCGGGCCTCGTGGTCGAGGGTACTGGCTCAGGCAATACGTCGGGCCTCCTGCTGGCCGCCAGCCAGACGCTCATGGAGCGCGGCGTTCCCGTGGTCCTGGCGACGCGCTGCGCGGCCGGCGAGGCAGGCACCGCCTACGCGTTTCCCGGTGGGGGAGCGACCTGGGTCAAGGCCGGGGCGATGCTCGCCGGAACCCTGTCCGGGCCCAAGGCCCGGATCGCCCTGGCCCTCGGGATCGGCGCCGGACTCGAGCGGCCGGAACTCGCCGCACTCCTCGCGGGGCCACGAAGGACCGCCTGATGCCGCTCGACACGCTGGTCACCGGCCGGATCGCCACGTTTGCCGGGGATGCCGGGTTTGGCTGGGTGGAAGCCATCGGCATCAGAGGGGGGCGAGTCGCCTTCGCCGGCAGTGCCGTTGAACTCGAGACGCGCGCCGATCCACACACGCTTCGAATTGACCTTGCCCCAGGGGAGATCGCGATTCCGGGCATCACGGATGCGCATCTTCACTACCTTGGCGCGGCGCTCGCGCTTGAGCAGCTGGATATGAGGGGATCTCCGACGCTGGCCAGCGGACTCGCCCAGGTCGCCGAGGCAGACCGGACCCTGCCGGCCGGTGCCTGGATCCAGGGGGGCGGCTGGGACCAGCGTCGCTGGGGCGGCTGGCCAACCGCTGCCGATCTCGACGCCGTGGCACCGGGCCGTCGGGTGGCCCTTTGGTCGTTCGATCACCACGCGCTGTGGGCCTCGACGATGACGCTGGCCGCTGCCGGGATCGATGCCCTCACGAGCGATCCGGCAGGCGGAATCATCCGCAGGACCCAGACCGGCCAACCGGAGGGCGTCCTGCTCGAGGATGCCTGCGCGGTAGTCATGGCCCAGGTTCCGCCAGCTGATGAATCGACCGTGCGCCGCACGCTCGGAACGCTCGGCAGGGCGTTGCTCGAGCTCGGCGTCGTCGGCGTCCACGATCCAGGCGGCGTTTCAACCGACCCGGGCCTGCGCTCGTTCGACGTCTACGCCCGTCTGGCCGAGGCCGGGGAACTGCCGATCCGCGTCCATGCCAGCCTCGCCCCGGAGAGTCTCAGCACGGCCATCGAGCGGGGCCTCAGGAGTGGCGCGCCGCTCGGGGCGGATCCGGAGGGCATGGCGCGCGTCGGTTGGCTGAAGCTCTTTGCCGACGGGACGCTCGGTTCCGGGACGGCCGCACTTCTCGCGCCTCGGGAAGGAACGACCGACCATGGACTCCTTCGATCGAGCGTCGAGGAACTGGCGCTGCTCGCCGGACACGCCGCCTGGGCCGGACTCGCAACCCAGATCCACGCGATCGGTGATGCGGCGGTGCGGGCCGCACTCGATGCGCTCGCTCCGACCGTACCGTCCGCCCCGCTGATGCCACGCGTGGAGCACCTTCAGCTCGTCGATGTCGCGGATCGCCGCCGGTTCTCGGGCCTTGGCATCGCCGCGTCGATCCAGCCGGTCCACCTCCGCGACGATGCCGAGACCGCCCGTCGGGAGTGGGGCGCTCGAGCCGAGTCAGCCGGTTACGCGTGGCGCTCGCTGGCGGAAGCCGGCGCTGTCATTGCCTTCGGCACCGATGCCCCGGTCGAGCCGATCGACCCGTGGCCGGGGATCGCCCTGTCCGTCCTCCGCCGCGACCCATCGTGGGGGGCGGATGTGGGCGCATTCGGGCCCGACGAGGCCCTTGACCTCGCGACCGCGCTGCGGGCAGCCGTGCTTGGTCCGGCCCTGACGACCCGCGAGCTGGATCGGGGACGCCTCATGCCCGGCTGTCGAGCCGACCTCATCGTCCTGCCCTCGGCTCCTCGTGAAGCCGAGAACGCCGGGCCCGCCTTCGCAACGGTTCGACCAAGGCTCGTGATGGTTGGCGGCGAGGTCGCCGTCGACCGCTAGGTTTCGCGAGCGGGGATGGCTGCGACAGCCTCGGCGAACAACCCGTTGAGAATTCGCGAGGTCGACGGAAACGCGTGGATAGTGTCGGCCAGGACATCGAGGTTCACGTGCGCCCGGATCGCCAGCACGCACTCGTGGATCGCGGCTGACGCATCCGGGCACGCCATCGCCGTGCCGACCAGCTCCCGGGTTGCCCGGTCAACGATGATCGTCACGTGACCGAGCTCCGCCTCGACGGAGTAGCCCTTGGCGGTCCGGGCGAAGTCCGCGCTGAATTCGACCGCATCGAGGCCAGCTTCCAGAGCCTCGTCCAACGTCATTCCGACCGATGCCGCCTCTGGATCCATGTAAGTGGCGCGCGGGAGGGCACGGTAATCAGGTCGGACCGGATCCCCGAGCGCCATGCGCACGGCCATCTCGCCCTGGTAATGCGCCTGGTGGGTGTGCAGCTCTGGCCCGGCGGGGTCGCCGATCGCCCACAGTCCCTCCGCCAGCCGGAGGCGACCATCGCGCACGAATGGCGTTCGTCCGCTCGCGTCAACGCCGTACGCCTCGAGCCCGATATCACCAAGCGCCACGTCCCGCCCGACCGCAAGCAGAACGACGTGACCGGAAGCGGTTGAGCCATCGCCCAGGTCGATCACGTGGGCGCCATCGGGGCCAGCGCCTGCGTGGGCGGCCGTTGCTCGTACGTTCAGGCGGACGTCGACGCCATCCCGGACGAGGGCGGCCAGGATCACCTCCGAGTTACGTGGGTGGTCCGTCGGGGCCAGCCGAGGTCCCGATTGAACGATCGTGACCGGAACGCCGAAGCGAGCGTAGACCTGCGCCAGCTCGCAGCCGGTGGGCCCGCCGCCGAGGACCAGGAGGGACGCCGGCAGGTCGCGGACGAGGGTGGCCTCCTCGTTGGTCCACGGCCGGACCTCGGCGAGCCCGGGGATGCCGGGCAGCCGCGAGGTCGACCCGGTGGCGATCACGACGTTGGTCGCCGCGATCAGGTGGCGCTGGCCGTCATGGACCACCTCGACGACCCCGCGCTCAGCGATGCGCCCGGAGCCGCGCCAGATCGTGGCACCGGCTTCGGTGAGTGACCGCACGTGAGAGGCATCATCGGGAGTGGCGGACTCAGCGGGCCGATTGACCATGTAGTCCCGTCGCGCAGAGGCGCTGGCCCAGTCGTACCGCGAGGGATTGGCATGGTGCAGGGCAGCGGAATTCAGGAGTGCCTTGGACGGCACGCATCCGATGTGCGGACAACTGCCGCCGAACCAGCGCTGGTCGATGATGGCGACCGATGCCCCGCGCTGGCGAGCAGCGAAAGCGGCGGCTTCCCCGGCCGGGCCGGCTCCGATGATCGCGAAGTCAACTGGTCGGTCAGGCATCGGGAGGCTCCATCGTCCTGGGCTTCGTGGTTGTCTTCAGCTGGTCTCGCTGGCGGCGGGCCTCAAAGGCGAGGATCGCCGCGGTGGCGGCGACGTTGAGGCTGTCGGCGACCCCATCCATGCGGATCGCCACCCCCTGGACGTCTCGCTCAGCCCAGGCTGGCGAGAGCCCGGATGCCTCGCTCCCGAAGATGAGCGCTACTCCGCCCGTCATGTCCGCGGCCGTGTAGGGGATCGATCCTTCGACGCGGGCGGCGAGCCGGCGAATGGCATGGGTCTGCAGCCAGGCCATCGCTTCGTCGGCCGTCGCAGCCGCAACCGGCACGGAGAAGACGGCTCCGACACTGGCGCGAATGACGTTGGGATTGAAGAGATCGGTGCCCCCGACGGCGATGACCGCGCTGCAGCCTGCGGCATCGGCGGTCCGAAGGATGGCACCGAGGTTCCCGGGCTTCTCGACATCCTCGGTCACGAGGATGAGAGGAGCGGGCCCCGGGTCGAGATCATCGAGGGTGCGGAGAACGGGTCGGACGACGAGCACGACACCATCGCCGCGGTTGCCGTACGCAACTCGGTCATGGGCGCGCTCGCTCACGTCAATCAACTCCGGCCGGTCGCGGAGGAGTTCCATGAGGCGTCGGGCATCGTCGCTCCGCACGAGGTCCCGGCACACGAAGGCACTCGTGACCATGACGCCCTGTTCGAGGGCGCGCAGTGACTCCCGGGCTCCGTCAACGATGGTCAGACCCGACTCGATCCGCGCCGCGCGGTCGCGCAGCGCGACGGCGGCTTTGACGCGTGGATTGCTCGGGCTGTCGATGCGTGTCACGGTCACATCATCGGGAATTCGGACGGAGCGGGTCGAACAGCGCGGCTGCACCCAGGCGCAGGACCGCACCGGATGCCGCTCGCAGCTCGAGTGGGCGGGAGTGGATACCCTGGCTGTCCGACCCCGCGCCGTCGCCGAGCAAACCCGCGAGCCGGAGGCCATCCCAGCCGGGAGTGTGGGTACTCAGGACCCAGAACGCCTCGGGGTCTGCGATGGCCTGGCAGGCCTCGATCAGTGGCTCGATCCCGGTCTCGAACTGCCATCCATGCGCCCCGTGATCCCGCCCTCCGTGTCCATAGGTCGGCGGGTCCAGGATGAATCCCGCGTACCTCCTTCCCCGGCGATGCTCGCGACGCACGAATCCGGCTGCGTCGTCGACGATCCAGCGGACCGGCCGTTCGTCGAGGTGAGACATAGAGGCGTTGTGACGGGCAGCGGCGACTGCCGGGCGGGAGGAGTCCACGTGCACCACCGAAGCACCGGATCCAGCAGCCACGAGCGTGAGGAGACCCGTGTGTGCGAACAGATTCAGCACCTCCACGGGTGCGGTATCCGTGCCGCGGGATGTGATCGACGAGCGCAGCCAGGCGGCGTTGACGGCATGTTCGGGAAAGACCCCGACTTGTCCGCCACCTCCGAGATGGGCG
>JBDSJV010000052.1:0-2733 GCA_039917225.1 Candidatus Limnocylindrales bacterium | reverse complement strand
TCGGGAAGGACCAGAACCGCGGCCTTCGGTTGAACGGCCACCGGCCCCAGCTCGTGACCATCGGCGAGGACGGCGTGACCCTCGAGGACATCCTGGTCCACGACGAGGACGATCCGCTCCTGGCCGCGATGCTCGCCTCCATCTACTGGCCGGAGTTCCCGGTCCCGGTCGGTGTGATCCGGGCCGTCCAGCGCCCAACGCACGCCGAGTTGCTCAACCAGCAGGTCGCGGACGTGATCGCGCGGAAGGGCCCCGGCGACCTCGCCGAACTCCTGGAGGGCGGAGAGACGTGGCTCGTCACAGGAGATGAATCATGATCTGCCCGGTCTGCCAGGCACAGAACTACCAGGGCGACGACCTGTGCGAGAACTGCGGGGCCGACCTCCGGGCGTCCGACACGCCGGAGCCGGCGACCGGCTTCAGTGGCCCGCTGCTCGGCTTCCATCTGGAGGAGCTCGGGGCGCCGCCGCCACAGCTGATTGACGGTGACGTAGACATCGCCACGGCGATCGAGCGCATGCACCGTGAGGGCATCGACTGCTTCCTGGTGACCGTGAACGGCGAGCTCGCCGGGATCTTCACCGACCGCGATGCGCTCCTGAAGCTCGCGGGACGGGGGCCCGAGCACCGACCCATCTCGGAGTTCATGACCCCGGATCCGGTCGTCCTTCGCCACGATGATCCGATCGCCGTGGCGATCCACAAGATGGCGGTCGGTGGGTTCCGGCACGTCCCCATCGTCGAGGACGGCCGTCCGATCGCGGTGGTCTCGGCCAGCGACATCTTCCGTCACATCGCCACGCGCCTCTCCTGAGACACGGGCCTTCATGGGCCACGATCCGGTCCAGTCGGCGATCCCGGACGACCGCTACGGCGAACGCCTGGTCCGCGCCCAGGCGCTGGTCAGGGAGCGCGGAGTCCAGGCGATGCTCATCGGGCACGGCGCCGACCTTCGGTATCTGACGGGCTACCAGACCTGGCCAACCGAGCGCCTCACGATGCTGGTCGTCCCGGCGGAGGGCGAACCCTCCCTGGTGGCCCCGTCACTGGAGGCCATGGCTGCCTCCGACAGCCCGGCTGGCCGCGTCGCCGGTCTTCCGGTCGTTGCCTGGGGCGAAACCGACGACCCGTATGCGCTGGTGACATCGCGGCTCGAAGGGGCCTCCGCTGGGGGCTCCGGTTCGCGGGGCTCCGGTTCGCGGGGCCAGGTCCTGATCAGCGACCGCCTCTGGGCGATGCACGTTCTCGCGCTTGAAGGCTCACTGCCCGGCGTCTCACTGGGGCTGGCGAGCACGCTGCTGCGCGAGCTGCGAATGACGAAGGACCGCCATGAGATCGCACTGCTGCGACAGGCAGCCCATGCGGCCGATCGAGTCGTCGCGCAGATCGCGGCTGGCCGTCTGGTCGGCCGGACCGAGGCAGACGTCAGTGCCGAGGTGCGGGATCGCCTGGTGGCCGAGGGTCACGAGACGGCTGAGTTCGCGATCGTGGCGTCCGGCCCGAATTCAGCCTCGCCCCACCACGAGGCCGGTGCTCGGGTGATCGCGGCCGGGGATCCGATCGTGCTCGATATCGGGGGCATGCTCGGCGGGTACTGCTCCGATACGACGCGGACGCTGTGGGTCACTGGCGGCGATCCCGCCCAGGGGCCCAAGCCGGAGTTCCGGCGCCTCTTCAGCCTGCTCCAGGAGGCGCAAGCGGCGGCCACGGCAGCCGTCCGGCCCGGCATCCCGTGCGAAGAGCTCGATGCGGTCGCCCGAGGGATCATCTCGGCCGGCGGGCACGGGCCCGAGTTCATCCACCGGCTCGGGCACGGCATCGGCCTTGAAACCCACGAGGAGCCGTACCTCGTGACCGGCAACGCCGAGCCGCTACGTGAGGGGACCGCCTTCAGCGTGGAGCCGGGGATCTACCAGGCCGGCCGGTACGGAGCGCGGATCGAGGACATCGTCGTCTGCGGTCCAACGGGACCAGACATCCTCAACCAGTCAGATCGCGGCCTGTGGGTCGTTCCGGGCTGAGAATGCCGTCCCGGGTATGATCCGGGGAGGGCGACAGCCCGAGAGTGAGCCCAAGACGAGCACCATGACCGACCTTCCGCGGCGATCCCTCGCCGCTCAGCCCGGGCAGGCAACTGCCACGCCAGCACCGTGAGTCGCCGCGCCCACCATCCGGCGAGGGGTCACAGCCGAACCACGAGGGGCACGGGACCCGGCGATGCCAGGCCGGCGCGTCCCGCTAGCGAGGGCGGTGACGAGCGTCGCGCAGCCGACGATCTGCCGGCGGCCGATATCGAGCGACAGCCACGCGACACGAGCATCGAATCGACTGCGGGGCGGCCCGACTCGCCCGTCGAGAATCGCGAACGGCCTCGCCGGGCACAGCGACCCTCGCCCGATCGCGGGCCCCGGACCCGGAGTGGTCGGGCGGCTCAGCCGAGCGATGCCGAGTCGCCTCGAGCGCCCGAGGCCGGGTCGATCCAGTCCGCGCCCGCTGCGCCGGATCTCATCGCCGGCCCCCCGTCGAACTCGACCACTTCTGCAGCGGGCGACCCGGGCGACCCTGGCGACCAGGGTCGCCCTGCACCAAGGAGTGAACCCAGCCGGGGCGAGGTCAGCGGCGGCGAGCGATCCGCCTGCACGGCGCCGCAACTGCGTCGCTTCATCAAGAGCCGCTCATACGTCCCCATGCACGAGTTGCGACGTCGGTTCGTGATCGACGGCGGCGATGACG